>JAZQNI010000075.1:0-2042 GCA_045627265.1 Candidatus Cryptobacteroides sp. | reverse complement strand
TATGCCGTACTCCTGATCCAGGAACCACCAGCCGGAACCGAACTGCATCTTTCCCGGGAATGTGCCATCGTTGAAGGTATAAGCCATGGTGACCATGACTTCGTTGTCCTTAGGATTAAGGCAGTAAAGTATGGTCTTGGCAAGCTTGTCCTCAAGAGCCAGCTGGTCGAAGAAGCGGTGGCCCGCCGCTGCGCATGGATAGTCGTGGATGGCGTCGAAACCGGTGTCGGGACCGATCGACTCGAACATCTTGGTGTTGTTGTTGCGTATAGCTCCTACATGGAACTGCTGGGTCCAGCCTGCATCGGCGTCCATGACGGCCTGGTCATGAAGGAAGGCGCTCTGGAACTTGTCGGCATCTTCCGGGCTCGGGGTGATGCCCGCGAGGGTGTCCTTGAATATCCTTTCGATCTCGCTGTCGGTATAGTCAGCCGCATGGAAGCGGTCGAGACCGTGGTCGGAGAGCTTGCAGCCCATCGAAGCGAAGAAATCGTGGCGCTTCTGAAGTGCGTCGCAGAGATCCTGGTAACTGCGGATTTCCATGTCTGCGGCCTCTCCCAACTTCTCTATGTAAGCCTTGTATGTGTCGGGATTCTCTACGGCCATTGCCTTGTCTGGGCGCCATGCCGGAAGCACCTTCACTCCGAAAGGATGCTCGAGTATCATCTTGTGCCAGCGGAGGTCGTCCGCAGGGTCGTCGGTGGTACACACCACCTTGACGTTGAATTTCTTGATGAGCTCCTGTCCGCGGAATTCCGGTGTCGCGAGCATTTCGTTGCACTGATCGAATATCTCCCTTGCTGTCCCGGGGTTGAGCACCTTGTCGATTCCGAACACTCTGCTGAGCTCGAGATGGCTCCAGTGATAGAGAGGGTTGCGCATGGCGTAAGGCATTGTCTCCGCCCACTTTTCAAATTTCTCCCAAGGGCTGTGTCCGTCGCCGGTGATATATTCCTCGCTGACTCCGTTGCCTCTCATGGCGCGCCATTTGTAATGATCTCCTGCGTGTCCGTCTACGAGCCAGAGCTGGGTGATGTCGCTGAACTGTACATTCTCGGCGATGAGCTGAGGTGAGAGATGGCAGTGGTAATCGATGATGGGCATGTGCTCTGCACTCTGGTGGTACAGCTCGCGTGCTGTATCGTTGGAGAGCATGAAATCTTTAGTTATGAATGACATATGCTGGGATGAATTTATTCTGTCTTCAAAAGTAGTAAAAATCCGTCACATTCCGTGCACGGACACGAAAAAACGGATTTTCTACCGACGATAATTTTACTTATATTTGCGACAACCAAAACCGACGTGTACTTTTTTGACGCGAAAACGCCGAATTTTTAATGAAAACACTGATAGCACTAGCGATGATGCTGCTTGGAATCTCTTCCAACGGCAGATATCTCCAGACCTCCGACGGTCAGCCTTTTTTCTGGCAGGGCAACACCACATGGCTTATGCCGCAGAAACTCACAAGGGAAGATGTTGACATTATTCTCGAATCAAGCCACCTCCAGGGCTATAACGTAGTCCAGGTCCAGGTCGTCGACGCACTCCCGGCAAGAAACGTCTACGGATATCTTTCAGGAAACGAAAAATATTGGGAACACATGGACTACATAGTCGAAGCCGCCGAAGAAAAAGGCATCTATGTAGCCATGGTCTGCATGTGGGGCAGCATTGTCACCAACGGAGACGTCGACATCGATCTGGCCGCTTCATACGGCGAGTTCCTCGCCAGGAGATATAAGGACAAGGACAATATAGTCTGGGTCATAGGCGGCGACGTCCAGGGCAATGTCCAGGCCGAGGTGTGGTCTGCGCTTGCCGAGAGTATCAAAGGCGTGGATGACAGGCACCTGATGACATTCCATCCTTTCGGAAGCAGCTCTTCACTAGGCTGGTGGCACGAGGCTGAATGGCTGGATTTCAATATGTTCCAGAGCGGTCACAGACGCTATGACCAACAGTTAGGGGATGCCGGTGACGCCCGCGCAGAAAAGGCGGAGGACAACTGGCGCTTCGTCGATGCGGCATGGGATGCC
>JAZQNI010000074.1:0-16569 GCA_045627265.1 Candidatus Cryptobacteroides sp. | reverse complement strand
CTCTCCATAACGCGAAAAAATTAATGATTGCTTGCTTTCACGGTACAAAGATGAGTATCTGATGTGCAATCTTTTTGCCCACCGGAATAAATTTCATTTGCTTCGAATACTTTCTGCCTTATATGGTCACGATACCAATCTGGCCCGATGACTTCAAGATCACCTCCATATGAGAGTATTAGCGAATCGAGTTCTTTGTTGGGAATAACTTTTATGGAAAACAGCCTATCGCCGGCATCTTCAACAACCTGAGTATGATGAAGAGGCTTTGATTCAATATATGGAGACCGATGCACACTCGCTCGGAAGATAATCTTTGACGGTTCGGATTCCTTCACTGTTACGCCAACGACATCATTGAAGAATGTGCTGAAATCTATGTATGTGTTGGGGATGAATGTATTGGCAACCGGTTCAAAATCTGCCCTGATTCTATCAAGAGGTGCGTTGCTTATTCGCCCTTCGGTCTCATTGTATCCGTACAAGAACCAACGGTTATTATATTCCTTAAGCAAATACGGATGGATGATCCATTCTTTCTCTGGCTTTCCGTATGGCATATAGGTAATCCTAATTGGCTGCTGTTTGATGATGAAATTGCAAATATCAGCCATCATCTCTTCGCCGGTACTTTCTACATGTTCATACTCTACGTATGTCTGACCTCCTGAAGTAATGCCGTATTTATGTTCCAACTTTGCACCCAGATCAGCAATGCTGTCATATTCAGGGAGCCCCTTGAACCTGGACAGCAGTTGCATTGCACATTTAAGTTGGCCTACCTCGGAATCACTCAATTCATTTTTATAAATGGAGAAATCATCCCTGTCATAATAGTAGTAATACCCCTTGCGTCCCAGCCGTGAAACAACATTTACATCATGCTTCCCGGCAAGTTCCTTAATGTAAGCAATATCATTTCTGAACGTGCGCAAACTAATCTCAGCCGATTCATATTTCGGATCGAGCTCAGATATTGCATCACAGCACAGTTCACGGAGTCTCTTCTCCGTGTTATCCTCTGATTCTTTCTGTAGACATCTATCAAGTACTTCATACCTGATGGACGCATGCTTGCTTGTTGCCATTAAAATGATTCCTCTTGCTTTCACAAATATAGGAAGAAAAATCAGATGTGTGGCCAAGGTGTGCACTATAATTTGCACACATGTGATATAGATCCTTTGATTGTTCCCAAATGTTTTATTCAATCTAGTTTTGGGAACATCTAACCCCAAAGAATTGGGAACAAATTGGGAACAAAAAAAGAAAATCGCCATTCTAGATAGCTAGAATGCGGTTTTACCGTGACTCCTACAACAGGATTAGCTCCCGGTGGTCGCTTTTCCTGGTCGTCGTCACGGCAAAGCTCAAGAGGACGCCCGGTAGCTACGCTACCTTGGGCGTTTCCCGCGTCTGTCCTTACAAGAGCAAGCTCTTGACGGCCAGACACGAAAAACGCCCCGCACTGTCGTGCGGAGCGTCCTTTTGAGCTTTGCTCTGGTGACTCCTACAGGATTCAAACCTGTAACCTTTTGATCCGTAGTCAAATGCTCTATTCAATTGAGCTAAGGAGCCGTGCCCGGACTCCGGAGAGTCCGTATTTTTTATTCTTCAGTCTTTGCAGAGAACTTTCTTTCCTTGATACGAGCCTTCTTACCAGCCAGGTCACGGATGTAGAAGATACGTGCGCGACGTACTTTACCGAACTTGTTGACCTCGATAGAATCGATGAATGGTGACTCATAAGGGAAGATCCTTTCAACGCCGACACCGCTGGAAATCTTTCTTACGGTGAAAGTGCGGGTGAATGGGGTAGCACCGCTGATCTGGATAACTACGCCTCTGAACTTCTGAAGTCTCTCTTTGTCGCCTTCCTTGATTCTATAGGTGACGGTGATTGTATCACCGGCCCTGAACTCTGGATAGGAAGCAGCTTTTTCGTTTGTGAAAGACTGCTCAACAATCTTAATCAAATCCATAATTTCAAATTTCTTTAAGCCGCAACGTCACTATACCGTTAAATGTGAGAGGTTGCTTTTTGTGGACTGCAAAGGTATGAATAAATTTGATTACAACAAACTTTTTTCAAGTTTTTTGTCCTATTTCCTGCCTTTTTTGGCAGTTTTTGCGTTGAGGTCGAGGATTCTGACGTTCCTGATCTCCACACCTGCGCCATGGCCGAGGAATCCGACATGTCCTGTCTCGTTGAACATTCCCGGATGGTTGCGGTGGTCTACGGTGTATGGATTCACGTTGGATCCGTCAGGTGCGACGTTGTGGCCCTGGCATGCTTCCTTGACATCACCGTCGAGGATGACCTCGCCATTGACGGTCACGGTGACGTGGTTGCCCTGGACGCGGATTTCCTCGCAGCTCCATTCGCCGAGAGGCTTGTGGACGATGCGCTTGGCCGGAATGACGCCATAGACTGAGCCATGCACCTGGTATGCGTTGAGACCTTCGTAGATCGGGTCGTCATGGTCAAGGATCTGTACTTCGCACATGCCGTCATAAGCTGCATCGACTCCCATCGGCGTGCGTACGCCTACGCCGTTGTTGGCGCCCGGACGGGCGAATGCGAACTCGAAGCGGAATACGAAGTCCTTGTACTCCTTCTCGGTATAGAGGTTGCCGCCGTTGCCGTAGCCTGCTGTCACGTAGATGCAGTTGTTGGAAATGCGGTATCCTTCCTTGTTGCCGACCCACTTGTCAAGGTTCGTGCCGTCGAAAAGAAGCTCGAATCCCTGCTTCTGCTCGTCTGCGGTCAGTTCGTAGATAGGTGAAGGCTCCTGGATCGCATCGATCATCTTCTTGAGCTCCTTGCAAGCATATTCGTCATCAGCTTCACCGCGCTTCTGGTAGATGTCGAATGCCTTTCCGAGGGCTTCCTTGGTCTTGGCGGCATCGAGGACATCGACGCACTTTGAGGCTATGTTCTTGACCGCGCCTGCTGCAGTGATGGCTGTCGCCTTGTCATCCAGATAGTTGGATGCGAGCTGGAATGCCTGTGCGGTAGGGATGCCGGCAAGGATGTTGAGGGTCGGGATGACGAGCTCAGGCTTCTTGGCGTTTGCGAGAGCACTCGCGATCTTCGCGCATTTCTCGTCAGGGTCGCCGATAAGGCCGTTGCAGAGGGTGATATAGCTGTAATAAGATGTCTCGTCGCCGTCGTTGGCTGCCTTGAGGAGCGGCTTGAGGGCCTTGAGGTTCTGCACTTTGGTGAGAGCCTTCAGAGCTGCCTGGTTGCCGTCGTTGTATGCGTTTGCAAGGTAGTCGACTGCCTGGTCGGTGTTGGATGATGCGAGGGCTGGGAAGAAGCGCTCCTTGTTGTTTGCGTTCTCGATTGCGTTGAGGACTGTGGCGTACTTGGCCTCAGGAACCATCTTGGAAAGAGCGGCCTGGAGAGCCTTTGCGTATGCCGGTACCTGTGCGTCGGAAGCCTTGTCGAGCAGACCTGCGATCTTGCCGAAATCGTCGGAAGAAACGACACCTGCAAGGGCCTTGAGTGCGCTCTCGTTGGATCCTGCGAGCTCGAAGACCTTGTCGGCGCAGTTCTTCATCCTCTTGCCTGATGCGAGGGAGAGGAGGCTTTCGAGCTTCTGGCCGTCAGCGTGGCCGAGTGCGATCTCGACTTCGCGTGTGAGGCTCTTCGGGAATGACTTCAAAGCCTTCATCGCAGCAGCGTCCTTGTCTGTGCCGAGAATGTCGATGAGAGCCCTTGCTGCCTTCCTGCCTCCTGTCTTGCCGGCTGCCTCGATGGCTGCGTCAGCAATCTCGCCTCCGTTGGCGAACTGGCTGATGAACAGGTCGGTGGCTGCCTTGACCTTGTTGTCGCCGAGCCAGTTGAGCACGTCGACCTTGGCGCCGTCGGAGAGCTTGTTGTACTTGGATACAAGCTTGCCGATGAAGGCCTCGTCAGCGTATTTCTCCGCATAGTCGAGGGCGGTCACGCGGTATGAGCGGTTGTCTGACTTAAGGGCCTTGAGAACGTTCTTGAGGTTGTCTTTGCCGAGCACCTTGTCATAGAGGTACATGGATTCGCAGAGGTCGTTGCGGTTGTCGCTCTTGGCAAGGGCCTTCGCTCTTGCGAGGAGTTCCTTTGCCGTGGCGTTCTCCACCTCAGGCTTCGGCTCGTCCTCAGGGGAGAGGAGTCTGATCTGGGTCTCGAGGAATGCCTTTGCAACTGGGTCTGCGGCCGCTTCTGCAGCCTTCTTGAATCCCTGCTTCACGGCGTCCTTGTACTTCTCGTTGCCTGGAGCGCAGGCGAAGTTGGCGAGGGCGTTGATGGCATATTCGATCTTGTTGTTGACGCCTTTTTCAGGTGCCTGGAGCTGGCTTGCGAGCAGCTCCACGCTCTGAGGAGCGGCTGCCGCAAGGCTGGTGATCTCCGACTGAAGCTCATCTGCAGTCTGGATAGGCATGAGTGCCAGGACATCGCTTACGATGGTGGAAACTGTCCTCTGGCGGGCATCCTGTCCGAATACGAGCACGGCGGATGCGAAGATGGCCAATATGATTGATATAGTCTTTTTCATACGTGATCCTCCTTTGATTATTTAAGCATTTTGCCCCATTCGCCGCGCATCGGCTGGTCAATCAGCAGGTTGGCGGCATCGTCTCCGATGAAGAGCTGTGTCTTAGGGTCGAAATTGAGGGTACGGCCGAGCCTGAGGGCGCATACACCCATGTTGACGATGGTCGCACTGTGGTATCCGTTCTCTTCGTTGAGGGCGAAATGACGGCGGGTCTTCACGCATTCGAGGTAGTCTGTGTTGCGTGGCTCCGGATCTGGCATCTCGTTGATGAGCTCCTGGACGTTCGGGATGGTGCATTCGAATCCCTTGTATACCTTACCGAGAGGTCCTTCGATGTAAGGTACCTTGCCGCTGCTCTCGAATCCTTCGCCTTCGAGGATGATCTTGCAGCCGTCTGCGTAGGTATAGGTGATGCTGCGCCAGATGCCGATGGCATCAGGATGCTGCTGAGGAGCGTCGACTTCGACCTTTACAGGGAAATCGTTGTCCTTGCCGAGGAAGTACTGTACAGGGTCGATGTAGTGCTGGCCCATGTCTCCGAGTCCGCCTCCGTCGTAGTCCCAGTATCCGCGGAATGTCTGATGCACACGGTGAGGGTTGTATGGCTTGTAAGGAGCAGGTCCCAGCCACATGTCGTAGTCGAGGCACTCAGGTACCGGCTGAGGTATGAGGTTCTCCTTTCCTGTCCAGTAGAACTTCCATGCGAAACCGGTGGCGCCGGAGATGCGGACGGTAAGAGGCCATCCGAGCAGACCGCTGTCGACCAGTTTCTTGAGCGGCTCGACGGTCGTGCCGAGTCCGTAGAATGTATCCTTGAAGCGGAACCAGGTGTTGAGGCGGAAGATCGTGCCGTTGCGCTTGACTGCTTCCTTGACCCTCTTGCCTTCACCGATGGTCCTGGTCATAGGTTTCTCGCAGAATACGTCCTTGCCGGCATTTGCGGCCTCGCATGCCATCAGCGCATGCCAGTGCGGAGGTGTCGCGATGTGGACGATGTCCACATCCGCGTCGTGGATGAGCTCCCTGAAGTCGTGGTAGGTCTTTGGGGTCTCGTCAAGTTTTTCTTTCGCTTTGGAGACGGCGTTGTCGAGATGCTTCGAGTCAACGTCGCAGAGGGCTACGAGACGGCAGTTCTGGTCACTTACGAAGTGGTTTGAACTCATGCCGATGCCGCCGACACCGATGATGCCGCGGGTGAGTTGGTCGCTAGGCGCAATGTAGTTGTTGTTGCCGCCCATCTTGCCGAAGGCTGTCCTCGGCGCGACGGTGAACAATGCCAGACCGGCACCTGATGTCTTCAGGAATGATCTTCTGCTTTTATCCATATGGTACTAGTATTTATGTGTTGTATTATCAGAATATTGTCTCTTCTTTTTCGAAGATGGCCTTGTCATCGCGGCTCAGGTCAGGAGTGAACGACTTGCTGTTGCGGATCTCTTCGAGCATCTTCTTCTCGTCGCGTTCGAGCTTGCGCGGTATCCATACTAGGATCTTGACGTAAAGCTCGCCCTTTCCATATCCATTTACTGCCTGGAGGCCTTTGTTGCGTAATTTGATGACCGTGCCGGATTGTGTGCCCGGCTGTATCTTGACAGTCTCCGAACCTCCTATGCATGGCACCTTGATCTCGCATCCGAGGATTGCGTCGGTCACAGAGATGATCTTGGTGAAGAAGAGGTTGCTTCCGTCGCGCTTCAGCTGAGGATGCTCGATCTCCTCGATGATGACGAGCAGGTCGCCGTTGACTCCGTTGTGCTGTGCTGCGTGTCCCTCGCCGCGGATGTTCAGCTGCATTCCGCCCTCGACTCCTGCCGGAATCTTGACCTTGACGGTCTCGCGCTTGCGGACGAGTCCCGTGCCGCTGCAACTCTTGCAAGGGTTGGAGATGATTTTGCCTTCACCGCCGCACTGAGGACAGGTCGTGTATGTCATCGTCCTGCCGAACAGGGTGTTGGCCATATGCTGCACCTGGCCGGAACCTTTGCAGGTCGGACAGGTCTTGATGTCGGAACTGTTTTTGGTGCCCTTGCCGTCGCAGTCCGGGCATGGCCTGCTGCGCTCGATGCTGATCTCCTTCTCGCAGCCGTTGGCAATCTCCTCGAGGGTGAGCTTGACGCGAGTGCGGATGTCACGGCCGCGATAGACCCTCTGGCTGCTTGAACTGCCTCCGCCGCCGAATCCACCGAATCCGCTGAATCTGCCGAATCCGCCGAATCCGCCGCCGAACAGGTTGTTCAGCAGGTCGTTGAGGTTGCCGAATCCCTGGCTGAAGTCGAATCCTCCTGCCGAGCCGTCCACTCCGCTGAAACCGAACTGGTCGTACTTGGCCTTCTTGTCGGCGTCGCTGAGCACGGAATATGCCTCCGAGGCTTCTTTGAATTTCTCCTCGGCGGTCTTCTTCTCGGCATCGGTGCCGCTCACCCATCTGTCCGGGTGCCACTTGAGCGCCGCCTTGCGGTAGGCGTTCTTTATTTCATCTGCAGAAGCGCCTTTGGTAAGCCCCAGCACTTCGTAGTAATCTCTTTTCTCTGCCATGTTGCTTCTATGCTCCTACGACGACCTTTGCGTATCTGATTACCTTGCCGGAAAGGGTGTAACCGGTCTGGACCACATCGATGACCATGCCCTTCATGCTCTCGTCCGGGGCAGGGAACTGGGTCACAGCCTCGTGGAAATCGGTGTCGAATTTCTGGCCCTTGGCTTCGATGATCTCGAGACCCTTTGTCTTGAGATATGCCATGAGCTTGTTGTATATGAGTGCGGTACCTTCCTTCGCGGCTTCGTCAGAACTGCCTTCGAGTATGGTCATAGCCCTTTCGCAGTCGTCAAGTACGGGAAGAAGGCCCTTGATGGTGTCCGCCGATGCGGAACTGATGAGCTGGAGCCTGTCTTCTGCAGAACGTCTGCGGAAGGTCTCGAATTCGGCCATCAGTCGCATGTAGTCGTCCTTCTCCTTCTGTGCCTTGTCTTCGGCCTCCTTGAGCTTCTTCTCAAGCTCCTCGAGCTTCTTCGCTTCCTTCTTCTGCTCTTTCCTCGAGCATTTCTTATCTGTCTTCTCAGTGTCCTGAGCTTCGTCCTTGATGGTTTCTTCCTGGGCTGTCTCCTGCTGAGGTGCTTCCTGCTGAGGGACTTCCTCCTGCTTCATGTCTTTTTCTTCTGCCATAATTGATCTATATGATTGTTACCGCGTGGGTATGCACAAAACCCCTGCCACCGACCTGCTCCCTGTCATAATGACAGCAAAAACAGCCTGCAGCATTCACCTTGCTAAGTTAGTGACTTTTTCCTGAAAATGGAAGGCTTATATAGAAAGTTCAAGCCAACGGCTTTCGGCCTGGTCGATCAACGCCTTGAGCTCGCTGAAACGGTTCGACGCAGCGGTGCATTCCTCGTATGAGAGTGCGCCGCCCGCGAGCTTTTCCTCGATTGCCGCCTTCTCCTCGTTCAGCGTCTCGAGCTCAGCCTCGAGGCTTTCCAGCTCACGCTGCTCCTTCCAGCTTAGTTTGCGCTTCTCGTCCGTTTTCTTCTGCACCTGGACAGGTTTCGGCTTGGCTGCCTCCTTGAGGCGCTTCTGCTCTGCCTCATAGTCCTTGATGAACGTGCGGTATGCGCTGTATCCGCCGATAAAGTCCTTCACGACGCCGTCTCCGCAGAACACGAACAGATGGTCCACCAGGCGGTCGAGGAAGTGGCGGTCGTGCGAGACGATGATGAGCGAGCCCTTGAATGCAAGGAGGTACTCCTCAAGGATGTTCAACGTCACGATGTCGAGGTCGTTGGTCGGCTCGTCGAGGATGAGCAGGTTCGGCTGCTTCATCAGTATCGTGAGCAGGTACAGGCGCCTCTTCTCGCCTCCTGAGAGGCGTGAGATGCGGTTGTTGAGCATGTCGTGCGGGAAGAGGAACTGATTCAGAAGGTGGGTGTCGTTGACCGTCTCGAGCACCGTCTGCTCCTCGTCGAACTGCATCCCGCTCTGGTGGTAGTAGCCGATCTTGAGCGATTCGCCCCGCTCGATGACGCCGCTGAGCCGTCCGCCGCCGGTGTCGCCTCCGGTCAGTAGGTTGATGAACGTGCTCTTGCCGACTCCGTTGCGCCCGACTATGCCCACGCGCTCGTAACGCTGGAAATTGTATGTGAATCCGGAGAGGTAGCACTTGTCGTCATACCAGAAATCGACGTCCTTGCAGTTGATGATCTTGGTGCCGAGACGTGAGGATCCGGCCACTTCCGACATGTCGACGCTGGAGGTCCTGTATACTTGTTCGGCTCTGTCCTTGAGTTCGTAGAATGCGTCCTTCCTGTATTTGGCCTTGCCGGAGCGAGCGCACGGTGTCGCGTGGATCCACTCGAGTTCCCGCCTGAGGATGTTGCGCACCTTGTCGGTCTCCGCGTTATAGTTGTCTATGCGTTCCTGCCGCTTGGTCAGGTAGTTCTCGTAGTCGCCGCGGTACACGTAGACCGCGCCGTGGTCCATCTCCATCACCGTGTTGCAGACGCGGTCGAGGAAATATCTGTCGTGCGTGACCATGAACAGCGTGCATCTGGACTTCTTGAGGTAGCCCTCCAGGAATTCGATCGCGTCGATGTCCAGGTGGTTGGTCGGCTCGTCCATTATGAAGAAATCGGCCTCAGTGGCCAGCATCCTGGTCAGCGCGACCCTCTTCACTTCTCCGCCGGAGAGCTCTTTCATCTTCTGGCTTCCGTCCCCGAGGTTGAATGAGGTCAGCAGCTGCTTGATCCTCATCTCGTACAGGAATCTGCCGTCTTCGTCCAGCCCGTCGATGAACTCGGCGCTGTCTCCCCAGACCTGGTCGAATATCGCGGCCTCGGGGTCGAAATCGTATTCCTGCTCGAGGAAGGCTATGCGTATCTGCTTGAGGAACTTGATCTGTCCTCCCGAATCGGACTTGTCCTTGCCGGCGAGGATGCGCATCAGGGATGTCTTGCCGGTGCCGTTCGGTGCGATGAGCGCTATCTTGTCGCCCTCGTTGATGTTGAAGGCGATGTTTTCGAAGAGGATTTTAGGTCCGTAAGATTTCGATATGTTCTCTATCTGCAGGTAGCTGGCCATATCCCGCTATTTGAAGAATGAGTCGACTTCCTTGACTGCGTTGCTCTTGGCGAACACGACCACCCTGTCGTACGGCTCGATGACCGTATCTCCCACGGCGATGAACGAATCCGTGCCACGGATGACGCCTCCTATGATGGCGTCCTCAGGGAAGTTGATGTCCTTGAGCGCTCCGCGCGTGATGCGGCTGGAAGTCGCGGCCGTGTATTCGAGGATCTCCTCGGAGGTTCCGCTGATGTACTTGACCGAGCGTGCCTTGCCGCTGAGCGTGAACTTGAATATCCTGCCGGCCGTGATCAGCTTCTTGTTGATCACGGTGTCCACGCCCATGTCTTCGGCGAGGCGGATGTATTCGATGTTCTCGACTTCGGCGATGGTCCTTTCCACTCCGAACTTCTTGGCTGCCACGCAGGCGAGGATGTTGGTCTCGTCGCTGCCGGTGAGAGCCACGAAAGCGTCATAGTCCTTGATGGACTCTTCGAGAAGGAAATCCGAGTTCCTGCCGTCTCCGTTGGATATCTGCACCTTCCCGCCGAGCGATTCAGCAAGCTTGTAGCATCTTTCCTTGTCGATCTCGAGTATCTTGACGTTGGCCACCTGGGGCGCCAGGTCCCTTGCCACCATCTCGCCTATGACTCCTCCGCCGAAAATCATGGCCTTGGAGACATAGATGCTGTTCTGCCCGAAATACTTCATCAGCGTAGGTACGCCTTCACGCCTTGTTATCACGAACACAAGGTCCCTGTACTGCAGGCTTGTGCTGAACTTCGGGATGATCGTCTCGTCATTCCTGCTGATCGCGATGACTCTGAAATCGAGGTTCTCCTTCTTCATCATCTCGGCGAATTCGCTGATCTTGACATCGAGGAGAGGGGAGTCGTCCTCCATCCTGAACAGCGCGATCTGTAACTTGCCGTGGGCGAAGTCCATTGTCTCGGTGTTGGTGGAGTGCTTGAGGTTGTTGATGATCTCGTCGGCGGCTATCTTCTCCGGATAGAACATCAGTTCGATGCCCATCTCCTTGAACAGCAGCTTGTTGTCCGATGTAAGATAGTCCTCGTCGTTGATCCTGGCGATGACCTTGTCCGCTCCTAACCTCTTGGCGATGAGCGCGCTGACTATGTTGATCTCCTGCTGGGCGCGCGGATAGACGGCTATGAACAGGCTGGCGCTTGCGATGTCGGCCTGCCTGAGCGTCTGGATGGCGGTTGGACTGCCTGTGACCGCGGCCACGTCGGCGATGCTTGTCAGGCGGTCGAGCCTCTCCTGGTTGTCGTCGATCACGGTTACGTCGTTTTCAGCCCCTCTGAGCATCTTTGCCAGATGCGAGCCGACTTCTCCTGCTCCTGCAATTACGATTTTCATATTCCGGAATATTTCTGTCTGCGAAGATAATCAAAAATGCCATCCTTTTTCAAGATGCTCTGCAATACTATGCTGCCTTGCCAGATGCCTGCGACTGCGGCTTTGCCTGACCAGCGCTCCAGGTACTCGTTCAATTCCTGTGCCGTGACGGTCCTGCGCATGCGGCCGTACTCGCGGTGTGCGTCCAGGACAGCCTTGACGAATGCGGTCCTGCCGGTCAGCAGATAGACTGCGGCCGAACATCCGTCCAGCAGTTTCCTGACGAAGATCGTGAGCCTGGAGCGTCTGAGCGCCTTGTCTGCATCGCCATACCTCAGGGCGTAGGTGCGTGCGAGGTTGTTCTCGAGCATCAGCAGGTTGTTCCTGAAATTGAGCTTCAGCTTCCAAGGCGACTGTGCCGGCAAGGTGCCGCCTCCGAGATGATATACGAGCGATTGCGGCACCACCTGGACCTTCCACCCCTCGAGCTGCATCCTCCAGCAGAGGTCGATCTCCTCCATGTGGGCGAAGAATCTTTCATCCAGCCCGCCGAACTGCTCCCATACGCTTCTGCGCACCATCAGGCACGCTCCGGTCGCCCAGAGCACATCGGCCGGCCCGTCATATTGGCCGTGGTCCGTTTCGAGCCTTTTCATCACCCTGCCGCGGCAGAATGTGTAGCCGAATTTGTCCATCAGCCCGCCCGCCGCTCCAGCATACTCGAACTTGTCCCTTTCGTACCAAGAGTGGAGTTTCGGGGCGCAGGCGCCACAATCCGGGTGCGTGTCCATCCAGCCGACCAGAGGCTCGAGCCAGCCGTCGCTGACTTCCACGTCCGAATTGATGAGCACATAGTATTCTGCGTCCAGTCCATCAAGTGCCCTGTCGTAGCCTCCCGTGAATCCATAATTGGCGTCCAGCTGTATCCTGCGTATGTCAGGGAAGCGTTCCTTCACCAGCTCCATCGAACCGTCGGTGCTGGCGCTGTCGGCGACTATCACCTCTGCGTCGAGCCCTTCGCAACTGTGCACCAGCCCGGGAAGGAATCTTCCGAGCAGGTCCCTGGTGTTCCAGTTTAGTATGACGACGGCCGTTTTCATGTGTCGTTATTCTTCGTGATGGCAGTGGCAGCCTTCTCCTTCACCATGGTGGCCATGGCAGCAGCCTCCATCCTCCTCATGCCCCTCGTGGCAGTGGCATCCTTCGCCATCTCCATGGTGGCCGTGGCAGCATCCGCCTTTTCCATGATGGCCGCAGCAACCTCCTTCTACAGGGAGGAATTCGCCGTGCAGGCCTTCTGAGAGCTCTTTTTCGGTCGCTTCACGCACCGAGAGTATCTTTCCGCTGAAGTTGAGCGTCTTGCCGGCCATGCTGTGGTTGAAATCGACTGTGACGTCGTTTTCTTTCACCTCGATGATCTGCGCCGGGCAGACTTCTCCGGCAGAGTTGAGCATAGGGATGATACGACCGATGACGAGCAGGTCCTCGCGCAGCTGGCCGTTCACCACGAATGTGTCCTTCGGTATGTCGAAACGCTTGGCCGGATCGTATTCGCCGTAACCTTCTTCCGGGCTGAGGCTGAATGCGAAACTGTCTCCGGCTTCCTTGCCTTCGACTTCGTCCTCGAACTTCGGAATTAGCATGTGGCAGCCCTGGATGTAGTCCAGAGGCTGGTTCTCGTCGGCCCGGTCGACAATGTTGCCTTCAACTTCGAGGGCGTATGTAAGTACTACGACTTTGTGCTGTGAAATCTTCATATCTTGTTTCTGTTTATGCGCTGAAATCCACGTCGGCGAAGGCCAGCGTAGGGATGAGTTTGGACATGCAGAGCCTGGCGTCGTCTCCTGCGGCGATCAGCCGGCTCCACAGGTCTATGAAATTGCCTGTCACGACCATCTCCCTGACAGGATGGGTTATCTTGCCGTTCTTGAAAGCGAAGCCTTCCACTCCGTACGAGAAGTCTCCTGTGGACGAATTGCTGTTGCCTCCGTTGAAGTCGGTCACCAGGATGCCTTCTCCGCACATCTTGAGTATGTCCTGCTGCGTGAGGCCCGGCTTCGGGTAAGGCAGCACCTTCGGCCGGATGGCTTCTTCGACCGTCGTCTCGATGCCGAGCTTGCCGGCCATGTAGGTGTTGACGAAATACTGCTTGACGGTGCCGCCGCTGATGATTTCGCTTTCCTGGGTTGCAAGACCTTCAGTGTCGAAAAGGCGCGAACCGGTCTCGCCCTTGTGGTGGCAGCATTCCACTATGTTCATGCCGTCTGGGAAGAGCTTCTTGCCGACGCTGTCCAGGAGGAAGGAGTTGTTCTGCTGGATCGAATATGCGTTCAATGCCCTCAGGATAGGGGAGACGGCCTTCGATGCCACCTCGCTGTCGATGACGAGGTTGAATTTGCCGCCCTTGTGGCGTTTCGGGCCGATCATGGCCACGGCCTTGTCCAATGCGGTCGGACAGCATCCGTTGATGTCCAGGTCTTTCAGAAGCGGAGTGCCGTCCCACCAGTAGCCGCTGAACTTGTTGCCTTTCATGTCCTCCACGGTCGATTCGACTCCATATTCGAAGGAGGTCTCGATATGTCTGCATTCCAGGCCGTTGGAGTCTATGAGGTAGGTGTCGTAGATGCAGTCGGAATATTCGCCTTCCTCGGATACGAGTGTCCACTCGTCCGAATTGCGTTTGCCGAACACGCTCGCGTCCAGGGCCAGCTTGAGCCTCATTTCGGGTGTGATCTGCTCGTAGTAAGGGTCGTAGAGATCCATCTCCGTTCCGTCCTTGGCGTTCTTTGCGGTCCTTGCGGGATCAGGAAGGTCCCTGAATCTGTCGGGAACGAGCATCCTGGTGGTGCTGATGGCCTGGTCCAGGAAACTGCCGAGTCCTTCTTCGTCGAAACGGTTGGTTGCAAACGAGCCGTATCTGCCGTCCACGAAGATGCAGATGCTGATCGAGCGGTCGAGGCAGTGCGTCACCTTGTCTATTTCGCCGTTGAGGGTGCCAACGAGGTCCATCGTGCTCTTGTTCGCGGTGACACGGATCTTGTCGACCCCCTTTTCAATCGCCATTTCCAGGCATTTCCTGGCGAATGACAATTCTTTTTCTGTCAGAATATCGTGGTACATGGCTACTCTCCTCCTACTGTAAGCTGTTTTACGAGCACGGTCGGCATGCCGCAGGATACCGGTACGCTCTGCTCCTTGCCGCAGGTCCAGGTGCCGTTGTCGATCTTCGGGTCGTTGCCGACCATCTTGATGTCGGCGAGTGCTTCAGGACCGTTGCCTATTATGTTGATGTCCTTGACAGGCATGGTCAGACGGCCGTTTTCGATGAGATATCCGCTCTTTACGTAGAAGGTGAAATCGCCTTCTCCTATCTTCACCTGCCCGTTGGAGAACTGGTCGACGAATATTCCTTTCCTGACGGACGCGATGATGTCGTCGCGGCCGCAGTCTCCTCCTTCCATGTAGGTCGCACGCATCCTCGGGATAGGGTTGTAACGGAAAGACTCCCTCCTGCCGTTGCCGGTAGGCTTGACATCGTACCATTTCGCGCTGATGCGGTCGTGCAGGTACGAGGCGAGCACTCCGTTCTCCACCATGTAGGTCCTTTGTCCTGGCACGCCCTCGTCGTCGAAATTGATCGCGCCGCGGTTGCCGTGGATCGTGCCGTCATCGACTATCGATATGGATGCGTCGCATACTGTCTGACCCATCTTGTCGGAGAATATCGACTGTCCCTTGCGGTTGAAATCCGCTTCGAACGCGTGGCCCATGGCCTCGTGGAGAAGTATGCCGGACGCTCCGGCTCCCATGACCACCGGCATCTTGCCGCCTTTCGGGCGTCTGGCCTCGAAACGGTCGTCTATCCCGGCGACGGCGTCATTGATAATCTCGTCCACAATGCTGTCCGTGAGCATCTCCACACCCATCCTGAAGCTTCTGGACACGGATTTGTTCTCGATCCTGTCTCCTTGTTTGAACACTATCGACACTGAGATGCTTCCCAGCGGCCGGGTTTCGTATTTCATCTCGCCGAGGGAGTTGAACATAAGTATGTCACTGACTTGGGAGGAGATCATTGCGATCACCTTGATTACGCGGCTGTCGCGGGCGGTGATGCCCTTGTCGAGGCGGTCCAGGTAAGGAGCCAGGGACGCGGCCGGACAACTGCGCCAGTCGACCGCCATCGGGTAGCGGTCCGCCGCAGGGTTCGGCTTGCCGCGGTAAAGCGGCGTGCTCGGCTCGGGGTCTTCTGCTTGGACCACGGACCCGGCGGATGCGTTCTTGTCAGAAATCAGCGCGGCGGCCTTGGCGGCTGCCAGCATCGACTTGTAGTCGGTGCTTTCTGAATAGGCGTATCCTGTCTTTTCGCCTTTCAGCACCCTTATGCCGACGCCGTAATCCACGTTGAAGCCTCCAGAGCCTACTTCTCCGTCCCTGAGCAGCAGATCACTGCAGCAGGTGTTCTCGAAGTAAAGGTCCGCGTAGTCTCCGCCGTTGAATCTTGCCTGGTCGATCAGGGATTGCAGCTGGGCTTCGGTGATCTTGAATATGTCGAGATAATATTGTTTGTCGTTGATCATAAATCTATTTCAGTGTAAGCCGGGTGGGCTTTGCTCCAGATTAGTTCGTATTTTTCCGGATCCTTGATGGTGGTCCTGTCGTAATTGCCCTCGGCAATCACGGTGAAAGGAGTCTGTGAGTTGTCCGCCAGGATCCAACGGTCGCTCACCGGCATGTAGTCGTTGAAAAAATAGCCGAGTCCCATGTCGTAGCGTCTGCGGATGATGTTCTCCGGGATGTTGTGTCCTCCGGCTGCAACGCGGTCCTTGACCCTCTTGACAGCCAGCTCCGGAGAATTCAGCCAGAAATATAGCAGAGTGATGTCGTAGCCGATGCTCCTGGCTTCCTGGATGGTCTTCATCAAGGATCTGGTGGCTAGTGTCGTCTCGATGCTGAAGTCTTCTCGTCTTTTAAGCAGGTATTTGATTTTCAGCAACATGTACCGTCCTGCATGGACGGATGCCGCTGATGGGTCGAACGGCGAGAAGCATTTCGCGAACTCATCAGAATTCACGAACTGCGTGCATCCAAGCATTTCCGGCAGCAGCGTGTATGACGCCGTTGTCTTGCCGGAGCCGTTGCATCCCGATATGATGTACAAATGTGGCATCTGTTTTATTTTCCGTTTGTCACTCCGTATCCGAACAGTGCGAAATCTCCCTTGCACGGATCGTCCGGCCATATCTGCCGGAACTGGTCGGTGATCTCCATCGCGGTCGTCATGTCCTTCTGCTTTCTCGTGGTGAGGCCTGTGGCGACAGCGGTGTCATAGACGTGTACGTCGAGAGGAACGACAAGGTCGCGCGGGGATGAGCTTTTCCATATGCCGAGATCGACTTTGCCGTCGTCACGGACCATCCATCGCCGCATCATGTTTATCTTCTTGTTCGGCGACTTGAGGTCTTCCTTCTGGCCGAACACCTTGGTCCTCCAATCCTGCTGGCTTAGTCTCTCGAGCGTGGTCGTGGTCTCGTAAATATCCTTCAACCTGCCGGCGATCGCCGCGACTTCGCTCCATTTGACAGTGCGGTGGATGCTTGTGTCATCGTCTCTCCA
>JAZQNI010000073.1:0-4151 GCA_045627265.1 Candidatus Cryptobacteroides sp. | reverse complement strand
TGCGGTGCATCCTGAGGCATACCATATCGTCGACAAGATGGCCGCATCGCTCGGCGTTCCGTCCGAGCAGCTCGTTGGGAATGCGGAACTATGCGCCGGCATCAAGGCGGAGAACTTTGTGGAAGGCGGATTCGGACTGCCTACCATCAACGACATCATCAAGGAGCTGGCCAAGCCTGGCCGTGATCCGCGCCAGGAGGCGAAACAGTTCGAATTTGCGTCCGACGTGCATTCCATCGAAGACCTCAGAGAGGGGATGGAACTGCCGGGCATAGTCACCAATATCACCAATTTCGGCGCGTTCGTGGATATCGGTCTGCACGACAATGGATTGATACACGCGTCGCAGATGGGTGTGCGCGGCATGGCCGTGCCATCCAAGATACTGAAACTTCATCAGCAGGTGATGGTATCAGTGATCCAGGTGGATCTCGAGCGCTCGAGGATCTCCCTGCGTCTGCTTAAATGAATTTCCTGAATTTGAGCTTGATCACTCCCCAGAAGGCTTCTCCGAAGATGCCGCTCGACATCTTGGAGGTGCCAAGCTGCCTGTTTATGAAGATGACTGGAATCTCGACGATCTTGAATCCGAGCTTGTAGGCCGTGTATTTCATCTCGATCTGGAATCCGTATCCCTTCATGCGGACATCGTCGAGATTGATCCTTTCGAGCACTTCGCGCCTGTAGCACTTGAATCCGGCGGTGGTGTCATATATCTTTACACCGAGCACCATGCGTACATACTTCGATGCAAAATAAGACATCAGGATCCTGCCGATAGGCCAGTTGACCACGCTGATTCCGTTGCAATATCGTGAGCCGATGGCGACTCCTGCCCCCTGGTCAGCGCATGCCGAATAAAGACGTGGCAGGTCGTCCGGGTTGTGGGAGAAATCGGCGTCCATTTCGAAGATGTAGTCATACCCGTGCTCGAGAGACCACTTGAAACCGGTGATGTACGCCGTGCCGAGGCCGAGCTTGCCTTTCCTTTCGATCATGAAGAGCCTTTCCGGGAATTCTTCCTGAAGTTTCTTGACGATGGCTCCGGTCCCGTCGGGGGATCCGTCCTCGATCACGAGGATGTGGTAGTTTCCGTCCAGTGAGAATACTTTTCGGATGATTGCCTCGATGTTCTCCTTCTCGTTGTATGTCGGTATGATTACTATTCTGCTGTCCATGTGCTTTCCGGCGTTTGTCTTTTGACAAATATATGAAACATAATTGACAAACCTCCATATATTTTTTATATTTGCATAAAGTCATTCTTTAATAAAACTTGGTATACCAAACTAGTTTTTTCATTATTCCTAAGGACAACATTAAAACTAAAGATATGAAAATCGGAAAATATTCTTTTGGAGTAGGAGACCGTTTCTCCCATGAAGGTGTCAACCAGCTCAAGGCTTTGATCAAGGCAGAGGAGCAGTTCGGAGTGCATTTCGTCCCTGTATGGAACAAGTCCAACAGAGAGCATCAGATCGTCTGCACGGAGCCGTCCGAGACCAGGAAGGAAGCTGATGCTGCAGTCAAGGCGCTCGGCTACACCGGCCAGTACTTCGTTGACGCCGACCACATCAACATGAACAATGTCGACCGCTTCATCGAGCCTTCCGATTTCTTCACCATCGATGTCGCAGACTACATCGGCCGTCCGGCGGATCCGGCGGATGTCGAGGCGTTTGTCCTGGCCAACATGAAATATGTCGGCAAACTGGAGATCCCTGGCCTCGAAGAGCCGCTTGAGATCACTGAAGCCCAGATCAGGGAGATTGCGGGACGCTACCTGTTCGCCATCAAGGAGGCCGGCCGCATCTACCGCTATATCGCATCCAAGAAGGGGGCGGACAACTTTGTCACCGAGGTTTCGATGGATGAGGTCGCCGAGCCGCAGACTCCGGTCGAGATCCTGTTCATCCTCAAGGGACTTGCGATGGAGCAAGTTCCAGCCCAGACCATCGCTCCTAAATTCACCGGCAGGTTCAACAAGGGCGTCGATTATCGTGGCGACCTGGCCAAGTTCGAAAAAGAGTTCGAGGCCGACCTGCTCGTGATTGCATTCGCAGTCAGCGAGTTCGGCATGATGGACAACCTTAAGCTCTCCATCCATTCCGGCAGCGACAAGTTCTCGATCTATCCGATAATGGGCAGACTCATCCGCAAATACGACAAGGGCATCCATATCAAGACGGCCGGCACCACCTGGCTCGAGGAGAACATCGGACTCGCACTTGCCGACGCCGATGCGCTTAAGCTTGCAAAGAAGATCTATTCCCAGGCCCTCGGCCGCATGGAGGAGCTCACAGTGCCTTACGCGACCGTCATCGACGTCGATGTGGCAGCGCTTCCTTCGCCGGAGGTGGTCGCCGGATGGGACGCCGACACATACGCCCGCACCCTGCGCCACAACCTCGAGGATCCGCTCTACAATCCTTCATTCAGACAGCTCATCCATGTCAGCTACAAGATTGCAGCCGAGCTTGGCGACGAGTACTATCCTGCATTGGAGAAATATGCGGACGTGATCGGCGACCAGATAGAGGCCAATCTCTGCGAAAGGCACATCAAGAGACTCTTCTCCAAATAATATATGAAAAGGATAATATGCTTCAGCACCGACCAGGCGTCGGCCGATGTGCTGAGGAGCCAGGAGCTTGTCGACTCGGTCTTTGTGGTCGGCAGCCGTTCCATGTGCAGTACCGAAGGCATCCGGAACATAGCCGCTCTTGCGTATGCTGAGTTCACGCTGCTCTGCGTCAAGCAGGCCGGCCTGAAACTCGTGCATTATTCGCTCGAGCGCATGCTCCAGGTCGCAGACGATACCGGGGCGGACCTCGTGTATTCCGACCATTTCAAGGAGATCGACGGCGAGATCGTAAATGCTCCCGTGATTGACTGCCAGATGGGGGCGTTGAGGGACGATTTCGATTTCGGCTCAGTGATGCTCTTCCGCACATCCGCCTTTAAATCGGCCGTGGAGAGGATGACCGCGCAGTTCAACTTCGCAGCGCTTTACGACCTGCGGCTCAAGGTGCAGGAACGCGGCCGCCTGGTCCGCATTCCGGAGTTCCTATATTATGAGATGGAGCTCGACAACCGCAAATCGGGGGAGAAGCAGTTCGACTACGTGAACCCGAAGAACAGGGAAGTGCAGGTCGAGATGGAGGCGGCGTGTACCGAGCATCTCAAGGCGGTCGGCGCGTATCTTGCGCCGGAATTCAAGGATGTCGATCTGTCGGAAGGGGAGTTCGAGTATGAAGCGTCCGTCGTCATCCCATGCCGCAACAGGGTAGGGACGATAGCAGACGCGCTCCGCTCGGCGCTCGGACAGAAGACTTCTTTCAAGTACAATGTCATTGTGGTGGACGACAATTCGACCGACGGTACTGCCGAGGTCATCAAGGGCTTCCTCGGAGACCCGCGGCTGGTCTATATCGCCCAGGACAAGTCATGGCACGCTATCGGCGGCAACTGGAATGCCGCCCTCCATCATCCGCAATGCGGCAGGTTCGCTCTCCAGCTCGATTCCGACGACGTTTATTCGGATGAGAACACCGTGCAGAAGTTTGTGGATGCGTTCTACGCCCAGAAGTGCGCGATGGTCATCGGCACATACAGGATGACGGATTTCGATCTGAACACCCTGCCGCCGGGAGTCATCGACCATAAGGAGTGGACGCCGGAAAACGGCCGCAACAACGCCCTGCGCATAAACGGTCTTGGAGCTCCCCGCGGATTCTGGACTCCGCTTGTCCGTCGGCTGAATTTCCCTACTACTAAATATGGTGAGGATTATGCGCTCGGACTCCGGATTTCGAGGGAATATCAGATCGGCAGGATCTACGATGTGCTTTATGATTGCAGGAGATGGGGCGGCAATTCGGACGCAGCGCTTGATATTGAGCACGTTAACGCCAATAACCTCTACAAGGACCGTCTCAGGACCTGGGAAATGGAGGCCAGGATAGCGCAGAACAAGCTCCGCGAGGGGAAAATTTTATAGAAAAAATCTTTAAAAAGGTTTGCAGAATCAGAAATAGTTTATACCTTTGCAGTCCCGTTCGGAAACGAGCGGGCTTTTTTAAGGCCTTTCGGGGCGCGAAAAAAAGATGAAATAAAGTTTGCAAGTTCGGAAAAAGTTCCTACCTTTGCAA
>JAZQNI010000072.1:0-11861 GCA_045627265.1 Candidatus Cryptobacteroides sp. | reverse complement strand
CGACGGATTGCAGGCGAGGATCAAGGACTACACATCCAAAGGCGGCAACATCATCATTTCAGGCGCATACATCGGCACGGACGCATTCGACCAGATCTATCCTCTCAAAGGAGATGAAGCCTACAGGGCCCAAGCTTCCGCATTCGTGGAATCCACGCTCGGATACAAGCTGGACACAAGCTACGGCACTCATACCGGCATGCTGGCTCCTGCTAGGAACGGAGCGATCGACCTCAGGGGCAGGTTGAAGGATGCGGCTTATTGCCATGAGTACGGCGCAGGCATCTACAAGGTGGACAATTCAGATGCCTTGAAGATCAGCGGCAAGCACACATGCTGCTTCCTCAAATACGCAGACACACAGCTGAATGCCGCGATCTGCTACAATCCGGGGCAATACAAGACCGTCTGCTTCGGCTTCCCTCTGGAAACATTAAAAAACAAGGAGGACATCGATATCCTCCTTGCAAATGCTCTTCAGTATTTCAACAAATAATCCTTACTTCCCTGCGTGCTCAGTGTGCGGCAGCTTGTCTGAATATATGACTGCTGAATTGACCACGATGTCCACACCTGGGACAGGGTTCGTCCAAACGAAGGACAATTTGTGCTTCTCGACAGGGAGATTGTACTTCCAGAAGAGTTCGAGCCTTCTGTCATGGTTGTTGAAGCAAGGGACGACCGCCGTCTCCACCTTCTCGCCGTCAAGATACACGTCCACGAGAGCGTCGTAGGACTCTTCATCGTACGCATTCCCTTTGTTGATGCCGTACTTTACAACTATACCGTTTCCTGTGAACTCGAAATCCTTGACCTTGTTGACGTACTTCTTGATGCCGACCACCTCCACAGGGTAATGGCCGGTGAAACTCTCCTCGAAGCGGACAGCCTGAGGAGTCTGGACCGCGATGGTCACGCTTCCGTCATTGAGCTTGCCACCATTCTTTCCTATAACCTGCTTTGCCTGGTTGAATGAGAGCTCGCAAGCCTTGTTGAAAGAAATCTCCGTGTATTTGAAAGGACGGTCAGCCACAGGGGCAAGCGGAGATTTCCAGTATTCAGGGATGGCATCGTATCCAAGCATAGCACCGAGGATACCGCCGGATGAAGCCGGATTACAATCAGAATCGGCTCCGCATCTGGTGGAGATGTCGATGGTCTTGTAGAAGTCCTTCTCGCCGTAGAGCAGTCCGATCACGATATATGCGCTATTGAGCACGGCATCGATGTTGAAGGCATTGTATGCGCCATCAGGACAGCCCACGTCAAAGCCATAATGCTTGTTCACAAGAGCCCATGTGAGCTCCCATGCCTCAGGATACTGCTTGTGCCATTTGATGATGTCGGCCATGCACTTGTAGTACTTGCTCTGCGCCGGGACGCTCTTGAGCGCTTCGCTTACGACAAACTCCATATCATCTGAAACGAACGCAAGGGCATACATGCTGGCCACATAGACGCCGCCGTACCAGCCGTCGCCGTAGTTCATCATATGACCGATTTCGTCTGTGTAGTGCGATGCCGCATTCGGCATGCCAGGTGCCATGATTCCCGCATAATCAGCCTCGATCTGGAAATCGATGTCATCAGCGTGCGGATTGCACTCCCAATAACCTGACTTCGGAGGCATCACGCCCTGCAGTATGTTGTAGCGGGCAGCCTGATTGGCGTGCCAGAGCGGATAGCCGGCGTTGGCGAATGCCTTCGCGAATGACTCCACCGGAGCATCGAGGCCCTCCTTGTCGAACACATCGACGAAGGTCAGGTCCATATACACATCGTCATATAGTCCCGGAGCATGGTCGTAATACCATTGGATCGAATTCTGGTTCCACTTGATGTCGATCTTGTCGTTGATCGTGGTGGCATACTTGAACTCGGTCGGGCCGCCGTAGGTGCAACCGATGATCTGGCCTGCCCATGCGCCGCGGATCTTGTCCATCAGCTGCTCGTCAGCGATCGTGACCTGCTTCGGCAGTTTCTTGGCATCGAGCGCGGTGGCGGCAGTCAACGCCAGTGCAAGGAGGATTGTGATTTTCTTGATGTTCATATCTGATAATTTGAATTTTGACGACACGGTCTCTTACAAATATCGCAATAAATGTTGAATGAAACACGCTCGGAATCCACAATATACGCACACAGACTCCAATTTCAGCGCAACAAGTGTAAAAAAAGAGGCCGTTTGACCGGCCTCTTTGATTATGCATTATGACACTGGCTATTCAGCAGTTGCGAATTCAGGTCCCCTGGCACCTTCCTGCCAGTTGAGATATGAAGTTCCGTTACCGAGCACCCACTGGTTGAGAGCATCGATAGCTGTCGTGCATGGGACTTCATTGACCGTAATGACGGAAGACAGCTCTCCAATGTCATCATATGAGCTGACATTGGCACCAGCAGCAGCTGAAGATGTTCCAAAAGCAGCCACAGTCTCATCAGAGACTCCCAGCTGGAAATACGAATAATCAGTCTTGCCTGCAACCTCGAGACTTCCGACGAGGGTGCCGAGACGCATCAAAGCACCTTCTAGTGGTTTCGAATGATCCTTAGGGCCGACAAAACCATAGTTGACGCAGTTCAGGACAGCGCCGTTTGTCGCGGCAGGATTCAGATACTCCCATCTTCCGCAGATACCACCGGAATACGGTTTGACATGCGCTGCGATCTCATAGAGGACATCTCCGGAGTTGAAGCAGTTATAAATGTTTATTGTGTGATTATATGTAGCATTGTTGTTCTGAAGGTGTGAGGCTCCGAGTATACCGCCAGCACACTCTCCGCCATCGGTAGGTCTGTTGCCGAGGATGAGACCGGTGTTTGAGCAGTTCTTGATCGTGACGGTCTGCTTGTATGCGCCATAGGCCAGGCCGACCATACCTCCGACATAATACTGGGCTGACACCTCAGCTGTATTCTGGCAGTTGGAAATACTCTGAACGCTGCCCGAATATCCGGTATGGAGTTTACCGACAATACCTCCAGCGCAGATGCCGTTGGTTGATATCTTGCCATTGTTCACGCACTTGTCAACCGGAGCCGTATATGTGGAGCCGTTGCTCCAGACCGACAGAGTACCGCAGATACCGCCTGTGGCTGGATTGATACCGGCTACACCGCCAACATATGCACCTTCGGATATGATATCTCCATTGTTTACACACCCGGTAATCCTACCGACCTTGTTCTGTCCGCCAACATAGTAATACCCGACAATACCTGCGATATTGCCCTTGCCCTTGACAGAACCGTTATTGACACAATTGATGAAGTTACCCTGTGTATGTGTCCATCCAACGATACCTCCAGCAACAGACCCATAGACGAAATGAGTCTGGGACGCAGGATTGGAAGAAGCGACACTTACAGTAGCCACTACATCTCCGTCGTTACGGCAAGCATTGGCTGTAGCCCAATAACTTACTCCCATCACACCTCCGACCTTGAATGGGCCGCTCACATTTCCAGAATTGGTACAATTGAAAGCGCCTTCATTCTGGAGAGCTCCGGCTACTCCACCGGCAGCGACCAGATTATCTTTTCCAGATGTACCTGTTGCATATGCCTTGTTATTGAAACTGAACTGGCATCCAGTGGCAGCGGTAGAAGTAGCAGTTATTTCTCCGGAATTGTTGCAGTTGCTGAGATTAACATATTGGCCGTACCCGACAACGCCACCGACACCGTTTGATGCTGAAATCGAAGCACTGTTGACACAGTTGACAAGTGTTTTCTTGTATCCGGCGCTGAGATATCCGGCGATACCACCGGCATAGTATGCACTCGCCGTGATTGAGCCGGAGTTGGAGCAATCGGTGAATGAGAGTGCATCTGCCGCTCCGTTGTCAGCAAAACCAACTATTCCACCTACCTGATCTTTACCGTTAACCGTAGCCTTGTTGTGACAATTTGTGAAGCTGATGCCATCAGCGCCCGCATTGACGCAACCTCCGATACCGCCCACGCATGATCCAGATGGAGAATTCACGATGCCTTCGACTGTGACATTCTTGATCGAAGCGCCAGGGCCAAGTTCACCGAAAAGTGCCACATATGAAGCAGTCTTGCATTTTGCGCCGTCGAGATCGAGAGTGATGGTGTGGTTGTCGCCATCGAAGTTGCCCTTGAAATAATAGTCGATCTTGGTAGCGGCATTGTAGTAGCCGACAGGGAGAGATACACCGGAGATGTCATTCATGACCTTGAAATACTTGCCGGCATAGTCGTTTCCGATGTTGGTGGAGTTTGCAAGCGCGATCATCTCGCCGATGGATGTGATCTTGTATGGATCACCCTCGCTGCCAGCTCCGGCAAATCCGGACATATCATCACCGATCACGCCGAGGTCGGCAAGATCATTGATGGAGAGAGATTTGTCCGCAGTCGTCGCCTTGGTCTGGAAATCACCTGTGGCACCATCCACAGCCATGATGCTGAATCCGGCCTTGTATGTGCCGGCTGCAACTGCTACATAATAGACGTCAGCGGTAGGAGCCTCGCAGGTGATGATTCCATTTGTCCCGGATGCCTCCGTGGTGATAGTTCCATCCTCTGCGAATGACACTGCAATATTGCCGGCGAGGGCATCTCCGGATGCGTTGAACACGACAAAAAGTCCGTCGGCAGGTGTGCTGACCTTCATTACTGCAGTGGCATTCTTCATCTGGAATTTGTAATCACTCACTTTGGCGACAGCGAT
Organism: Candidatus Cryptobacteroides sp.; assembly: GCA_045627265.1. Taxonomy (GTDB): domain Bacteria; phylum Bacteroidota; class Bacteroidia; order Bacteroidales; family UBA932; genus Cryptobacteroides. Next base: position 7,162 of record JAZQNI010000072.1, on the reverse strand, counting down.
GTTGGCATCGGCAAACAGGCCGCTCTGGTCCGCAGGGACGACCACATTGACCTTGCCGTCGACAACAGGCTCAGCTGCGGCCGCAGTGGCAGGATAGATGGCGAACACCTCTGTACCGGCCATACAGCTTTCAATGGTTGCGAAAGCCTTGCCATCATCTGTGGCAGAAACCACGACGGTATCCTTTTCCGTACCGTCAGTGAGAAGAATCTTGTCTCCGGCCTTCCAGACGGTCTTGCCTTCGGCGGTGATGTCCGTCCTGGTGGTCGGGGCGAGTTCGATTGTGTAAGTGCGGGACTGGCCTGAAGTGATTTCTTCAGGAGTCATTTCTTTCACGCATGATGAGAGCGCTGCAATGGAGAGCGCAGTCAAAAGATAGTAAGATGTCTTTTTCATGATCGTTCCTCCTTTGCTTTACCATTTCCAGTCAATAGGATTGTAATCCTGGCCGTTGAGTCCGCTTTCTTGAAGAATGCTCTCTCCGGTCTCCATCTTCATCACCTCGGTTTGAGGTGACTCGTAGAATTCCTTTTTCATAAAGCGTTTAGTTTTAGATGATAATGTGATTTATGGTGTATGTTTTCAGTCTGTTTCATCAGGCACATAGCCGTATGGAACGAGTTCCCAAAGGTCGATATATCCGGTTGTGGACCTTGAGTTCTTGAATACCAAGGACAAGTAGCGACCGGCATGCGGCTCGGCCAGCACCTTTGTCTGGACGCTGGACTCCTGGTCGAAACCCATCTGGAGTGCGGGCGAGCCGAAATTGACAGCATAAAGCCTGTCGTCCACATCGAATTCGGAATCTCCCACATACAGGACAACGTCCTTGAGGTATCTGGAGTTGGCCGACGTCGGGTTCAAGTAGAACGTCATCTGGGTGATTGCATATTCCTTACCGGCATCACGTTTCGTGTCGAAAGCCAGAATCTTAGGGAAGACATTACGGTTGGTTGTCGAAGAAGAGCTGAAATATCGGCTCTTGGTATCTTCCGTCAAGCCGTCGAAGATAAGTTCCGGGCCATATCCGGTCCTTGTCTGGCCCTCGGTCACCTTGATATCCCAGTCCTTACCGTCAAGAGGATAGGAGACACCCATCTCGGAAACTGTCCAGTTCGGATTCCAAATCTCCTCGACGGCATCCTCCTGCTTGTAGGAAGAAGTGTACTTGAATCTCTTGCCCTTCATCACGCCAGGGATTCTGATGACGGTTTCATCTGCTCCCATGGTCTTTTCGTACTCCTTCCATCCGCCGGAGAGATCCCTTACCATGAACTTGGTTGCGACCATCTCGTCTGTAGATCTCGTCATGGTTATGATGGCGTCATCTCCGTCCATAATGCAGGAATAGATGCGCCTCTCCGTATGTGTCACAAGCCAGCTGATCCCAAGAGGACGAGCCGTCAGTTCCGATGCCAGGGACCTGTTGCCAGGCTCATCGAAATTAACTACGTCGAACGTGTAGGAGCGTTCTTCAAGCCCCGGGACAGACACAGAAACATGGCCATCGGGAAAATCTGCATAATCGACGGCAATGGAGTCCGTATAGTTGTCCCAATACACCTTGGCCGTGCGTATGGATGGATCGTTAGGAAGATCCCAGGAGAGGACGACCCTGTTGTGCCCCGGAGCGGCCTTGAGTGAGATGGCCTTGGCAGGATAGGTATGCCCGCCGACAACGATGTACTCACGATATATGTCATCCTGTTTGTAGCAGGAAAGAGCTGTGACAGAAGCCAATGCTATGACAGCGATATTTATGATAGTCTTTTTCATAAGCGCCCCTCTCATTAATAAACTTCAAGAATCTGTCCGTAAGGGTTCACCTCGCCGAACTGCACCTGGCCAACCTTGGCACCGAGTTCGAAGGTGGCGAAAGTATTGACGAACACAACCCTGAAATATCTCAACTCATTGTAGGCGTCCGGGCACTCTTCCGGATTCAGCTCGAAATCGTTGCCGGCGTTGAAATATTGGACATCCTCCTGGTTCCATGTGCCCACGAGACCGTTCGCCTCATATCCGGAAGGCTTGAACTGCGTGAAACGGCCGAGAAGGAACCAGCTGTCATCGAAACCGTGCTCGTTCGCCTCGACTATCTCACCAGTCGGATTCATGCTGCCCCAGAACTCGAAATCGCGCGGATGTCCGCCGGTCCAGACGTTGTACCCGATTCGCGGAAGCGTGGCGATACGGCTGATCTTGGCCCTGACGCCAAGGTCGATGGTAAGCCACTGAGGCATCGGATCCGTGGCGTTGCTGGCATAGAAATGGCCGGTCGAGGATGCGCCGGAGTTGTCCCAGAGTCCGCTGATAGGATAATATGACGGGTTCGTGGATGAGCTGTTATCATCGCCGGGATTGTAGTACTTGAACTTCGACAGAGGAAGCTTGACCTCCTCGAGAGGAGTCAGTTTCCATTTGGTCGTATCGGAAACGTTGCCCCACCTGTCGCGCACATAGACGCCGTATATGGCCTCGACCGGCTCGAGATTTCGGCGGGTGAGATTGATTTCGTTGGAGGACGTAAACAGCGTCGTGACCTCTACCCATTTGATGTCCTTGACCGGAAGGTCGAAATGCGAAACATCCGCATCCCTGAGCAGGCATACCGCAAGGTCAGACCTGGATTCGTTGCCTTCGATGAATATCTTGACTCCGCCGAACGACTCGCGGACTGTCGGAGTCACGGTCTGGATTGCTGGTTCAAGCGGATTGATGACTACCTCGACAGGTGCGGACTGGATTTCGTTGACGTTGAAGGAAGCCACCTTGACCGAGTGCGGAGCTGTATCCGCGAATCCCTCGACCTTGAGGCTGTCGACATATCTGGAAATCTTGGCATCGACGCTCACGCCGTTTCGCTCATATGTAGCGATGACGCCTTTGAGATTGTTGTCATCCGGGATGTCGACCCAGATGATGGCACCTCCACTGATGCTGCGGACTTCGCGTATGCTCACCGGTGCCGGTACGGGCACCGTCTCATCGATCTGGTCGACGCGGCCGAACTCATTCGACTCGCTTATGCAGGCCGCCGAAAGAAGCGATGCGGCCATCAACATATATATCTTCTTCATATTGTTCATTTTTACCATCCGATGTTCTGTACAAGATTTGGATTGACCTCGATATCGGCAGTCTTGATCGGCCAGAAATAGTCCTTGAGGCCGAAGTTCTGCTCGGCGATGAAGGTCTTCACATAATAGTCTTCAGGAGATGAGCCGGTGACATTGAAGCCCCAGATGCCCTTCTGATATTCGATCGGAGCTTCCTTCCAGCGGCGGAGATCCCAGAAACGCTGGCTCTCGAAACATAGTTCGTTGAGACGCTCCTTATGGATGATGTCGCGCATTCCGGCCTGGGTCGAGTAATAACCCTCACGGTTGCTGAACTGGTCCCAAGAAGTCTTGACATCCGGGATGCCGGCACGTTCGCGTATCATGTCGATGGCATCGAAAAGCTCGGCCTTGTGCGGTCCGTCAGGACCTTCATACTCGTTGATACACTCAGCATAAAGGAGATAGAGGTCTGACAGACGCATCATCGGCCAAGGGAACCAATACCCCGCGAAAGAGTTCTGCGCCTGCATGATGCAATAATGAGGGAACAGCTTCTTCGGGAAGAATCCCGTGACAGGACCGGTCTCGCTGCCAGTCTTGGCAAGGTGTCCGCCCATCCTGCATTCCACGGAAAACAGGTCTTCAGGTGCCAGGTCGTTGTAATTGGCAAGACCTCCAAGCCAGATTCCGCCATCGAAGCCGAGTGTTGAATAATAGCGCGGCTCCCTGTCGAAATTGAGCTGTATGGTCGTATATCCCTTGCGGATATAGTATGCATTGTCATCGTCTCCCGTCCTTAAGGAGAGAGGGTCCTTGCCCTGCCAGTCAAGGTCATTGGCGATCGGCAGGCCGTTCCTGGTATAGAACTGTTCCGCAATCTTGAGCGGCACACCGATGAACTTGTATCCGCCAAGCGAATGCTGGAAGTCCGTGAAATTAGGCATGCAGAGCTGCTGGAAGATTGTCATGTTGCCGGACTGGGTCTGGGTGTTGCCCCAGATCAGCTCAGGATTCCATCTTTCATAGAAAGCAGCCCTGAGATACAACTCAGTCTTCAGGGAATCCGTGATTCTGTAGTTGATCTGGACTCCGTTTTTCTCGGAGAACAGCATTATGTTCGCCTCCTTGCAGACCGCGAGGGCATCCTCGCATGCCTCCATGGCATCCTTCCAACGTGACAGCTTCTCTGCGTCGGTCTTGGCCGGGAACAGACGAGTCCCCTTGTTGTCGACGAGAGATGCCTCTTCATTGTTTCCGTTGAACAACGGACTTGCGGCATACGCAGCGACACGGGCCTTCAGGCCTGCACATGCAGGTCTGGTGATACGTCCGTACTCCTGCTGCGAAGGATTGACCAGAGGAAGGTCCGGCATAGCCTCATCGAGAAGCTCGAGCACGTAGTCGAAGCAGTCATCGATATTGTCCCTGTAGACACGCACGGTCTCGACATCGGCATCAATCGGCAAACTCTCGCGGACAACAGGGACAGGGCCCCATTTGCGTATCAGGTTGAAATGGAAATATGCCTTGAGGAATTTGGCCTCGGCAATCCACTGGTTGATCTCCCATTCCTCCATGTCCGGGACAGTCGGGATGTTCTCGATTAGGATATCGCAGCAGCGTATGCCTTCATACATGGAAGCCCAGTCATTTCCATAGACGGTGGAAGCGCTCTGGAATCCTCTCGCAATATTGAAAAGGGTGTTAGGCACACGTGCACTCGTATTGGTGACAATTCGCCCCACGAGATCCCAGAGTTCATCACCTGTGAGCATTCCGTAATCTGATCCCGGAGCTCCTTCCCTGGTCATATACGAATAGCAGGTACCAAGATATCTGATGGCGGTGGACCTGAGGTTGAATGCGGTCTCTACAGTAGCGATGCCGTCATCCGGCACGACATCGAGGAAGGCGTTGCAGCCGTTTGGAACAAACAATGTAGCAGAAGCTGCAAGATAGATTGCAAATGTTTTGAAAATCTTACGCATGGTCGTACATTATTTGAAGGTTACATTGAGGCCGATGTTGAAGGTCCTCTGGATAGGATAGTTGAGACCCTCTCCGGCGAGCTCCGGATCCCAGAGCTTGAACTTGCTCCAGCAGAGGACGTTGTTGCCCTGCACATAAAAACGGAGGTTGTCAATCCTGGCTTTCTGCGTGAACTTCTGCGGGAGGGTGTAGCCGAACTCCAGCTGCTTCAGACGCAGGAAGGAGCCGTCTCTCATCCACCAGGTGCTGACCGCCTGGTTGTTGTAGTTGCGATATCCGCTGTACCTCGGCCAGAGTGCGTAGATATCCTGGTTGTCCTCGCTCCAATGGCTGTCGGCATAAGCTTTGAGGAGCTGGGTGGTGTTGAAGTAGTTCTTGTTCAAGTCGGTGTAAGGTACAAACGGAGCGGTCTGTGCCGCATCGATCCAGAACGACTCGTTGGCAAGTCCCTGGAAGAACACGGAAAAGTCGAATCCCTTGTAGCCGACAGAAACACCGAAACCATATATGATCTCAGGAGATGTCGGATATCCGATCGGCACCTTGTCAGCCTCGGTGATCACTCCGTCGCCGTTGACGTCGGTATATTTGATGTCACCGCCGCCGTACTGGCTACCGAATGAAGACTGGGACGGGCTGTTGGAGGCCTCCTCGTCATCGATGAAGAGACGCTCTGCAATATAACCCCATTTCTGCTTGATGGAGTAACCAGCGTGCTGACGGTAGGATTCTGGATATGTCGGCTCCTCATATACGAGGTACTGGCTCTGGGAATAGGTGAAGTTGGCACGGGCGGATGTCCAGAGATCCTTGTTCCAGGACTGCTTGTAATCGGCCTGGATATCGATGCCGTGGGCTGCAGCTTCACCGATGTTGGCGGATATTCCGGCCTGGAGACCCATTGTGTTAGGGACATCGGCACGGGACATGAAAATGTCATTCCTGTACTCCGTGAAGTACTCGGCGATGATGTCAAGCTTATTGAACAAGCCGAGTTCCACAGCGTAGTTGGTCTTGTAGGAAGTTTCCCATGTGATGGCGTCGTTGGCATATCTTACCACGTCGATACCATTGGTGGAGGACTTTCCGTCCACACCGAAATATGCTGCTCTGGACGTGCTGTTCATAGACATCTCGGAGAGATAGTAGAAACGGTTCTTGGCGTTTCCGATGTTGTCATTTCCGACGAGGCCGTATGAATAACGGAACTTGAGGTTGTTGATAACCTTGGAAACCGGTTTGAACCATTTTTCGTTGGAAATCACCCATGCTGCACCGACGGACGGGAAGAAACCCCATCTATGCGCCTGTGAGAAACGTTCCGAACCATTGTATCCGAAGTTGAACTCTGCAAAATACTTCTTGTCCCAGCCGTAGGTGAAACGTCCGGAAAGGCCGGCATTGCGGGATGGGAGGGAAAGCTGGAGCGATCCGGCGTTGGCCTCAAGCTCTTCCCTGGCGGTGAGGACCAGGAGGCCGGTCACTGCATTCTTGCCGAAATCGCGTACATAGTTGAGACGGCTCTCGGAATACATCGTGTTGTTGATGCTCTTGTCTTTTTCGTTGTATGTGAGGTAGTCGGTTCCGGACTCGTTCAGACGATACACATGGTACTCGCCCGTATATGAGTCGTAATTGTCCAGGGCATACCAGTATGGATTGAACTGACGGTAGACCTGATAGCTGGAAAGCCTGGTTAGGTTGAACAAGGTCATGAAGGACAGGCCTTCGGTGATGAAATCGAGTTTCTGGTTGATCTCGACCGCAGCGATCATCTGGGAACGCTGATAGTCACGATAGCCCTTGACCAGGTTGGCGTACGGGTTCACATACGAGCCGTCCTCATAGTTTCCGAACATGATGTGCTTGATGCCGATATGGTCATCATCCTGAGGATAGTAGGCCGGGAACAGAACCGGATCGGAGTGGACTACCTGCTTATAGACATCTGAACCGCCATTGAGAGGGCCGGTGTAATCGGTGAAGTTGCCGGTCAGACGGACAGCGAGCTTGGTCGTCTTGGTGACATTGATATCGACATTCGAGCGCAGCGTGTAGGTCTTCTGGTCGATGTTGTTGTTGAAGGAGTTGCGGTTGTCCACCTTGAGGAT
>JAZQNI010000071.1:0-7232 GCA_045627265.1 Candidatus Cryptobacteroides sp. | reverse complement strand
CCTTACCCGCCGCTATCGCGGCTACCCCCTGCGGCTCCCGAGTTACCGACATCGCAGAGCTTCATCGACCTACCTGTTCGACTGCAACTGCATTGCTCTGCTCCGTCCCGCTCTCCGCCGGCGCTCTGAGGAGCGCCATCTGCTTGCCGCTTTGCTGCGACTCCGCTCTGCCGCAAAGCCTATTCTGATAACCCGTGGCGGCTAACATGCTGATAGTCAGGGAATAAACCACATGTGTCGTATGCTCCAAACGCACCCCTCATGTGGTGAACAAGCTGATTTACAACAACTTACCCGCCACTGGTTATCAGAATACGCTTTGCGGCAGAGCGGAGTCGCAGCAAAGCGGCAAGTAGATGGCGCTCCTCAGAGTGCCGGCGGAGAGCGGGACGGAGCAGAGCAATTTGGTTACAGTCGAACAGGTAGGTCGATGATGCTCCTTACTTGATACAATCTTTTTTTTACTAGTGATAGGTACAGGTAAATATGATCTCGAAATCAGGAACCTGCATTACAGGCTACTCTATTGGTGTGTGTTGATTACGGCTGGCCTCCAGAGAGCTGTCGTAATCACATGCCCATGCCACAGGTACTTGGAAAGCCTGCCCTTGAATACGAGATTGACTTTACGATTCGCCACACTCATTGCTGGCGTATCTTCTGGAAAAGGATTTGGAATATGTTTCTCACCCCTTCTACCTGCCGATCCGGAAAGAAACAGTTTGCTTGGAGCTGAGACAGTAAATGCTTTCCTCGCCGAGTCCAGTTTTCAAACACACAAAATGCATCGGAAACTGAAAAATGGCTCCATTTTCTTGCTAAATAGATACTATTCAGTGTATATTTGCACATATATCGGGGTACAGGAAATACCTGTTGAGAGATACCCGTAGAACTTGATGCGGTCAATACCGCCGTAAGGAATTATGAAAACGAAATGGACAGACGAAGCCTGGACTGAGGCTTCCGGCATCTACGCCGAGATTATCAGTCACCCCTTCATTCAGGAAATTGCTGACGGAACTCTTTCAGCGGACAGATTCAAAAGATACATCGCCCAAGATGAGCTGTACCTTGCCAATTATGGTCGTCAGATGCACGAATTTGCAGAAATGCTGGAAGATCCTATCCACCGGCAGGTATTCAACGACTTCGCCGAAGCCGGACTTGCCGGAGAAAGAGCAATGCACCAATTGATGATCGACAGGTTCGGCATCAACACCACGGCGGAGCCCTCTGCAGTGACATCATCCTACAATGAGCATACGGAAGCCGCCATCCGGAGCGGGAAAAAGGAAATCGCGTTTGCGGCATTGCTGCCCTGCATATGGATATACAATGAGGTCGGCAAACACTTGAAAACCATTGCAAAAGAGGATGGAAACCCATATTCGGAATGGATAGACGAGTACGGGGACGAAGAGCTTTCGGCAGCTGTGGAGGAGGTTCTCTCCATGATCGACCTGTATGCATCCAGATCGGATGACGCAACAAGAAAGGAAATGACCCGCCAGTTCCATGACGGAACAAGATTCGAACTTGCATTCTGGGACTCCGCCTACAGAGACTGGCAATTGAATAATAATCCCTAAATTTGGGGAAACAGAATACAACCGATGTCAGCTTCAAAAATCTTTGCATTATTCCTTGTGGCCGTATCCTCCGTATCTGCCGTATCGTGCGATGGCTACAAGACCGGACTGAGGAAGACAAATGATTTCCTCTCCGATCTGGAAGGCAGTATTTCCGCAGAAATCGTCAGGTATGACGGCAACAAGATGACAGAGCAGCTGCCATTCGAAAGCGGGACACTTGCAATAGACGAAACCACAAAGTGGTCGTTAGACGTGCGATGCCGAAAAGCCGGAGAATGCAAAGATGCCATCGATTATGATCTGGTTTTCAAACTCGAGGAAGGCATGATGCCATCTTCAGGCGCGGCCGTCAAGCTCACTTTCGACGGATGGACCGCCGACAACTATCTGTTCGCACCCTCCGCCATCTACGACGGCAACCGCTTCCGGATAGTCCACGAGACCTATCCTCCATACATGTATGCGGACTCCTTGCGGACGCCGGACATGCCGATAACCATAACAGATGTCCCTCACATGCATTGCGACGGCACCGAGGGCAAGATCGAGATGCTCACCAGCAACTGCTCGACACCGCTCGTAGGCTTCTTCGACAAGGCAGACAAAAGAGGATTCTTCCTTCAGACCGTCCAGGACACACTGCTCGGCAACTCCAGCTTCATCATCGAGGAGTCTCTGGAAAGGCAGACGCTCTCGATAATGATGGGAGCTCCCGGCATCAGGGAGAAGCAGTACCATATGTGCCGCACCGGCGAGAGCGAGGATGTCCCGTCCGATTTCACGACCGGAGACGAAATCCATATGCGGTTCAGGCTTTACGACTTCGCGGCAGAAGACCTCAATGCCTATTTCGACAGATTCCTGACTGAGCGCAAATCGCTGGTCGTCAATGAATTGGTAAACAAGGTGCCGTTCAGCAACATCGTACCTCAGATCATAGACCATCATTTGAGGAACAAGTGGTACGAAGGCGAGACCAGCGCATACCTCTGCAATATCCCGGGAAGCGAGAGACCTGCCTGGAATCTGCAGCTGGGCTGGAACGGAGTGCCGGTCTATACGCTCTCGCAGATACTGAAGCGTGAGACCATGACAGACGAGCAGCTACGTCGTCTGGCCCTGACTTTCGGCTCCATCAAGCAGATGCAGACCTCCACCGGCTTCTTCTACGCCATGCTCGTGCGCGACCATTTCGCAGGCGATACAGCCAGGCAGAGACTTGAAGTGACCGATATTGCCATGATGCGCAGGACCGCCATCACGATCTATTACAGCCTGCAGATATTCGACCTGCTCAAGATGCGCGGACTAGGAGATCTGATCGATCCATCGTGGGAAGAGATGATCCATGCGGCGGCCGACGCTGTCGTCAGAATATGGAACGAGTACGGCGAATTCGGCCAGCATGTCAATGCGGTGACAGGCAAGATGACCACTTTCAACTCATCCAACGGCGTGCTCAACATCGGAGCGCTGGCATACGCATCCGTTTACTTCGATGAGCCGGCTTATCTCGAAGTCGCGGAAGCAGCGGCCGAGTTCTACTACGAGCGTGATCTGTGCAAGGGGTATCTCGGCGGCGCACCGGCGGAGATCCTGCAAGCTCCAGACAGCGAGGCTTCGGCCGAGATGACGGAGTCCTGCATGGCTCTGTACGAGATCACCCGCGAAGACCGCTGGCTCGAAATGGCCAGAGCCGCGGCGGCGTACTTCTCGACCTGGGTCGTGCCGTACGATTTCAAATTCCCTGAAGAATCGACGCTGGGACGCGTAGGTGCGCATTCCGCCGGCTCCGTCTGGGCGAGCATCCAGAACGAACACAGCGCCCCCGGCATCTACATAATGTCAGGAGACTTCCTGCTGAAGCTATATCGCGCGACCGGCGACTTCCGCTATGTCGAGATGGAGCGCGACATCGTACACAATGTAGTCCAATATGTCAACACCATGGACAATCCAATAATCCTGGACGGCGAATATGGAGCTGTGTCTGAGCGTGTCAACCTGAGCGACTGGGAAGGAAAGTCATCGGTCGGAGGGTGCATCATCCGTGGGGACTCGAACATCGCGTGGGAGAATGTCGCCTTGTTCTCGATAATCCAGACCCCGGGAATCTATTTCCAGAGCGACACGCGTGAACTGGTCGTGTTCGATCATGTGAACGTTGCTGTCAAGGATGATCATGGAGCATTGTCACTCGAGATCGAGAATCCGACGGACTACGATGCGGATGTATCGGTCATGGTCGAGACTTCCGATGATGCCCGCAACGCTTCAATGGGCTGGTTTGCATACGAATCGTGGCCGACGGTCGATGTGGCGGCCCATCAGAAAGTCTCCTGGAAGCTTTGATTTGACCGGCAGTCAAGAGGCCGGCATCCTGCCGGGAGTGACTCCGGCTGCTACTTGAGGAATGCCTTCAACCAGGCCGTTTCTTCCGGGTCGAAAGGTGTGCCGTCTTTCTTGAAAATATCGTGGAACCACAATCCCGGTTCATTCTCGAAGGTGACTTTCTCGCCGTCCACGGTCGTGTTCCACTCATAATGGCATTGGGTGGCGCCGTTCACCAGGCCGAAACTGTAGGCCGCAACCTTATGCTCTTTCAGCAGAGGCAACGACGATCCGAATGTGCATCCGCGCGTCCTGGCCATGTACTCGGTGCAGAACAGCGGTCTTCCGAACGGCTCCAGCATCTTCAGGAATGCCTCCATCTCCTCTGTCCCGTCGTAACAGTGGAAGCTGATGACGTCGCTGTTTTCGCAGACATAGGTTATGATAGGGAAGCGTTCGTAGTATTTCACCTTCCTGGTGAACGGGTTGGTGATCACGGTGGCGGTCATCGGCTGTGACGGGCGGACTTCCCAGGCCCATTCGAAAACTTTCTTCAGCAGCGGCAGAGTGTGGACGGACGGCACGTTCTCCGGCTCGTTGTACAGGCACCATGCTATGATCCTGCCATCGTCCTTGAAGCGCTGCAGCACATCCTTCTCGTATGCTTCCACGAGTCCCCATGAAGACGGATCGTTGACAATCGTCCGGCCGGGAGTTTGTGCCCAGATCGAATTGTGGATGCCCTTGACCGGGGTGATCTCCTCGCCGATGAACCTCTCTTCCGAACCTCCGTTCGTGAACAAGGTCACAAGCACGCTGATGCCGTGCTTGTCCGCGATTCCGAGGAATTCATCGACGTGGCCGAAAAATGCATCCTTGTCCGCTTCCCATAGCTTGTGGTGCAGGAACACCCTGACCGTATTGAATCCGAGATCCTCCGCCAGCCCGAGCTCGTAATCGATGGCTTCCGCGTCCCAGGTGGCGCTGTCCCACATCTGGAGCTGGTTTCCAGCATACGCCGGGACATAGTCGCAGCCTACAGGCCAGTCCATGTCGGAGTACCATTCTCGTGCCGCGTCTTCTGTCCATTTCCCGTATGCTGCAGTGCAGGAGTTCTTCTGGCAGGCGCAGATGAGAACTGCCGGGATTAATGTTAAAATGAGTTTGCGCATGCTGAATTGAATAAAGGATATGCAAATATAAGAACCTGTATTGAAATGTTCCAATTTTTCTTTTATGCATCTATTATGCGCTTTTTCTTGTCTTTTTCAGTCACAATGGACCTCCATTGCTCCTTCAAAATCCAACGAAAATCATCATAATATCTGCTATAAAACTTAAAACCAAACATTTCAAAACAGGTTCTAAGACTTGTTGGCATTATTTTTATATCTTTGAATCTGTTAACTAAACTGAACAGAGAATGAAAAAAACAATTTCTTCCATAGCCATTCTGGCAGCGATGATCTGCCTGGCCCCTTTTGCAGAAGCTCAGAACCCTGTGGGACAGGGACTCAAGAATCTGGGACGTAAGTTCAAGGATGCAGCATCCGAGACGTTCAACGATGCCGTGAACGCTGTCTCTGAGTCGACCGGCAACCAGAAGGGCGGCAAGGCAGCCGGGGACAAGTCTTCATCTCAGGTCGCGGAGGGACCTACCTACTATGTCAGCATAGAGGATGGCTCCAACAGGAACGAAGGTACTTCCAAGGACGCTCCTCTCAAGAACATCCAGAAAGCTGTTGATATCGCTCCGGAAGGTGCCGTAATCCTCGTGGCAGGAGGCAATTACTTCGGTCTGCTCAACAGCGGCAACATCAATATCACCAAGCCGGTGAGCATCTATGGCGGTTACAGTTCCGATTTCTCCGAGCGTGACGTGTTGCGTTATCGCACGACAGTCTGTCCTTCCGGAGAGTCCAACGGTTCTCAGAACGGTCAGGGTACAATGCAGGTCAAGGTCCGCAAGCCAGGTTCTACAGTCGTTGTGGACGGTATCCTGTTCGACCGGGGCAATTCTGTCGCTTATGATTCCAAGCACGAAGGCCAGCCTGAAGGTGTCGAGTCGCCGATGATGCTGCCTGTCGGTATCAAAGGTATCGGCGGGAAGAACCTTGACGAGGAGGTGCAGACCGCCGAAACTGCAATAATCTATCTTGACCGCATACAGGCGGACATCACAATCCGCAACTGTTCATTCGTCAATGCGCCGAGCTATGGTATAAGGGGCATGGTCGATGGCAAGGCGACGGTTGAGAACTGCGTTTTTGTGAATGTGCGTCTTGCGGCTGCTGAGATCGGCGGGTGCAACGCGCTCAAGAACGGGGTTGTCGAATTCAAGAACAACACGGTCCTGTTTGTATGGTCAAGACTCAGGGACAAGGTGGAAATGGGGTACGGTTTCAGGTACATGACCAAGGTCGATTGTTATCTTGACAAGAACATTTTCGGACTGGCGGAGTTCTCCGCTCTCGACCGTACTGCTGTGGATATCATTCCTGCCAAGGAATCCGAGCGTGTGACCACAGTCGAGAACAGCATATTCTTCCGCAACGGGTATGCCGACATCACTCTTCCTGGTGGGGAGAGCAACTTGAAGGTCAAGGCTCAGGATTTCGAGGATGTCAACCAGCTTGCCAAGGTGGCCGGCAATGTGACTGTGGTGGATCCGGCTGTATTCAACGGAAGGTTGGATCAGGCTTATCTCGATGGTTTCCTCAAGGCATCGATGTATGCAAACAGGTATCCGTTCGAGGAGGCTCTCGAGCTTTTCGGCGCGGTCGATGATTACGGCGCACAGCTTATCCGTTAGCGCACCGCCTTTCAGAGCTCCGTCAGTCTCTGCAGGGGATTGCGCCGCCTGCCTGAGCTTCGGCAGTTCTTGCATGAAATTGGCCGCCTTTCAGAGCTCCGGCAGTTCTTGCATGGAATTGGCCGCCTTTCAGAGCTTCGGCATATAGGCTCCGGAAGCCTTCGCTGCGCTCATCCCTCCCGCTGCGCTGACGCTTGCGGGCCCCTCCCATTCATGTGGCCATGGGCGGCCACAGGCCCCGGAGCCTATATGCCATCCGCTCTTGTGGCGGCGGCGAGAATTGGGCAAGCGGCTTTACAGCGGCGAAAATAGAGAAACAAATAGATGAAAGATAGATGAACATACTTGCACTTCTGCCTTTGATGCTGCTGTCAGCAACACCGGCACTAGATTACTTCTCACCATACATGGGCACCGGAAAATCCGGCTATGTGTCCCCTGTTGCATCAATGCCATACGGCATGGTCGAGATGGCCACGGATACGGACGACAGA
>JAZQNI010000070.1:0-7442 GCA_045627265.1 Candidatus Cryptobacteroides sp. | reverse complement strand
AAGAGGTTCACCGTTCTCGTCTGTGACGATACCCTTGACGGTGACGGTCTGTCCCGGAGCGCTCTGATCAGCCTTTGCCGTGCTGACGGCCGCGTTCAACGCCACAGGGGCGAAGACGAGGGACAGAGCGACGCAAAGACGTGCAATGAATGTGTGATTCATAATCATTACGTTTTTGTTGTTAATAAATAGTTTGTGTTATAGATTTAAATTTTAGTTGCGCAAACGATAATCGCAAATATAGATAAATTATTTGATTCTTTAGTTTTTTATATGTTTTTTATGGCGGGCTTGAAGAGATTTTTCAAAAAGATTCGACAACTTGAGCCGTTTGTAGTATTTTTTTATACTTTTGTCTTGAACGTAAACTAATTACCATGGCTATTGACACTTTGGCGAGCATCGCGGAAAAGGCCGGATGTTCCGTATCGACAGTTTCCAGAGTACTGAGCGGCAAAGCTGCAAAGTACAGGATCAGCGAAGCGACCGCTGAACGCGTGATGAGGGAGATCAAAAAAGTCAACTACACTCCCAGCCTTCTTGCCAAAGGACTTAGGGAAGGAAAGACCAACACGATCGGACTGATCCTCCCTGGCCTGGATGACACGTTCTTCTCCAGCATCGCCAGTACCATCATCTCTGAAGCTAGGAAGCTCAACTACAATGTCGTGGTCGGAGACACCCAGGAAAACGAGAAAAACGAAAAGGCTGCGCTCTACACCCTGCTCGCACGTGGTGTGGACGGCATCATCGCAATACCTTGCGGCAACGAGAAGAGTGCGTTCCAGTCGGTAAAGGAAAAAGGGTTGCCGGTGGTGATAGTCGACCGATACTTCAAAGACGAGGCGAACTTGTCATTTGTGACCACGGACAACTACAAAGGCTCGGTGATGGCCGTCGAGCACCTGATTGAAAACGGCCACAGGGACATCGCCTGCATACAAGGAAATCCCGCGGCGACGACGTCCAAGGACAGGGCGAAAGGCTATGTGGACACCATGGTCAAGCACGGCCTGGAGGAAAATATCATCTGTTCCGGAGAGGAATTCTCGATCCAGGGAGGCTATCTCGAAACCAACCTCCTGCTGGCCAGGAAGAAGCGTCCAACAGCAATCCTGGTGATGAGCAACAAGATACTGCTCGGCTCAATCAAAGCCATCCACGAAGCCGGTCTGAAAGTGCCGGAAGACATCTCCCTGATCTCATTCGACGACAATCTCCTGTTCAATTATCTTGACCCGAAGATCACATGTATCGCGCAGCCTGTCAATGATTTGAGCATGTTCGCGGTCAAACTGCTGGTCAAAAAGATTGCCGGCGAGAGTGAGACATCCAACATCTTCCTCCCGCCGAGCATCGTAATCAGGAATTCTATCAAGAAAATCTAATCCCAGACAATCTGGTAAGGCATGCGTGCCATCATCAAGGACTTTCCGTCCTTGCTGAGGGACTTGCTCCAGTCGAGCATGGTCTGAGCAAGCGGCTCGAGAGCCGTACCGCTGAACACTGACTTGTCCGTGCTGCCGTTGATCATCTCCATCATAGCCTCGAGCGTTGTCTGAGGCTTAGGATAACCGACGATATTCCAGTTTGCCAGATCGGCTTCCTCAAGACTCTCGGAGGCGGCTTCAGCAACCCACTTGATAGCGTCCTCGAGCGTTCCACGCTCATCCACAAGACCGATCTTGAGAGCATCTGCGCCTGTCCATACGCGGCCCTGAGCCACTGAATCCACGAAATCAGGCTCAAGGTTCCTGCCATTCGAAACGATAGAGACGAAGCGGTCGTAGATCGACTCCACAGCGTCCTGCATGTACCTGGTCTCATCCGCGTCGAACGGCCGCATGAGCGAGAGCATGTCCGAATGCTTGTTGGAATTCACAGGAGTGAATGTCACATGAGCGACGTTCTTCATGGTGCCGCTGAGGTCCGGAATCATGCTGAACACGCCGATAGAACCTGTAAGCGACACAGGATCGGCGAAGATATGGCCGGAATTCGCGGAAACCCAATATCCGCCGGATGCCGCATAATCGCCGTATGAAGCGACAAGCGGCTTCTGCTCCTTCAGAAGGTCGATTTCCTCGCGGATCTTTTCTGAAGCAAGCACGCTTCCGCCCGGAGAATTGACTCTGAACACAACGGCCTTGACGGTCGAATCCGCACGGACTTTCGCAATCTGGTTGGCGAAATAATCGCCTGCAACGTCCTGCCGGCCGAAACCGTCTATGATTTCACCGTCAGCATAAATCACAGCTATCTTCTTCTTTGCCTTGAGATTAGGCGAGACCTTGGCCGTCACATAGTCGGCGAAGGATATGAACTTCACATCGTCGAACGAATCCTTGACAGAGAGGGCGGCAAGGCGCTCCTTGAGCTCCTCCTTGGTCACAAGGCCGTCCACGAGGGAATTGTCGAGAAAATCCTTAGGAAAATTGAGAGCAAGCCCGTCGATGAGAGCGTTGAACTTCTCCTCGGAAATGCCACGGCTCTCTGCGATCTCGGAAGCCATCTCATGCCACATGGATGAAATCATGACCTGGTTCTGCTCCATGTTCTCTGGGCTGGACGAATTGCGCACGAACATCTCCCCCGCGGACTTGTATTTGCCATGGCGGATAAGCTGCACATTGACGCCGAGCTTGTCAAGGATGTCCTTGAGGAAGAACAGCTGGCCGCTGATTCCGTGCATCATCGAAGTACCGCCTTCGTGCGAAGTCATATAGATCTTGTCGGAAACAGACGCCATGTAGTAGCCTCCGTTGGTCGCATTGTCCATATACGAGATGACAGCCTTGCCGCTCTTGCGGAAATTCTCCAATGCTGTCCTGAATTCATACATGTGTCCCATGCCGGCCGCAACATTCTCAGGACGGAGGAAGATATACTCGATCGAAAGATCCTCGGCGGCGGCATTGATGGCCTGGACGGCATCCCAGATGCCTATGGTAGCACCTGCCGGCTCCTGGATGGATTCGAGAGGATTCGTCTCCTTGGACTGCTCCGCAAGCGAGAACTCCGACATGTCGATATTCAGCACGGCGGATTTCGGGACCACCGTCGTCTTGGATCCGGAGACAGCGAGTGCGGAGATGAACCCGACGCCGATGAACATCAGCGCAAAAGTGATCAGGAGTATGCCGCAGATCACGGCGAGAGTCATTTTAACAAAATCTTTCATATTGTGTCGGAATAAACTTATGGCAAATATAACTATCTTTGTACGATTTAAACAGCATTACTCGAAAAATGGCACAGAAACCATCAATCCCAAAGGGGACACGCGATTTCGGACAGCAGGAGATGGCCGAGAGGAACTATATCTTCGACACCATCAAGTCGGTATTCCGCACATACGGCTATTCACAGATCGAGACTCCGGCGATGGAGAACCTCTCCACGCTTCTCGGCAAATACGGCGACGAAGGCGACAAGCTCCTCTTCAGGATTCTCAATTCCGGAGATGCATTCTCAGGCATCGATTACGACGAATTCCGCACGGAAGGGCCGGAGAACAGCTACGACAGCAAGCACCTTTCGCTGAAAGTCTGCGAAAAGGGCCTCAGATATGACCTCACAGTACCGTTCGCAAGATTCGTGGTCCAGCACCAGAACGAGATCTCATTCCCGTTCAAGCGCTTCCAGATCCAGCCGGTCTGGCGCGCCGACCGTCCTCAGAAGGGACGCTACCGCGAATTCTACCAGTGCGACGTGGACGTGATCGGCAGCAAGTCGCAGATCAACGAACTCGAACTGGTGCAGATTGTCGACAGGGTATTCCACCTGCTGGACGTGAACGTGCTCATCAAAATCAACAACCGCAAGGTGCTCACCGGATTTGCCGAGATCTGCGGATTCCCGGACAAGGTTGTGGACATCACCGTGGCCATCGACAAGCTCGACAAGATCGGGCTTGAAGCCGTGGAGGCGGAAATGATGGAGAAAGGTCTCACCCAGGAGGCTGTCTCAGTCATCGAGCCGATCCTGCAGCTCAGCGGCACCACCGCCGAGAAGATTGCCACCATGCGCACGCTGATGAGCGGCGGATCGACCTCCGGCATCAGTTCGGAGACCGGACTCAAGGGACTCGACGAGCTCGAGGAACTGTTCGGCTACATCGAAGCGGCCGGCATAGGCAGCGCGGTCGAGATCGACCTCTCGCTGGCCCGAGGCCTCAATTACTACACAGGCGCGATCTTCGAAGTCAAGGCACTCGACTGGCAGATCGGCAGCATCTGCGGAGGCGGACGCTACGACAACCTCACCGGCATCTTCGGACTTCCGGACATGTCGGGAGTCGGCATTTCATTCGGCGCCGACCGCATCTATGACGTGCTCAAGGGACTGGGCAAATTCCCGGAGGGGCTCAAGTCCGCGACCAAGGTCTTGATGGCCAACATGGGTGCGCAGGAGCTCCTGTACCTGCTGCCGGTCGCAAAGGCGTTGCGCGAGGCGGGGGTTGCCGTGGAGATTTTCCCGGAAGCATCCAAGCTCAAGAAGCAGTTCGACTACGCCGACCGCAAGGCGATCCCGTTCCTGTCCATCAACGGAGGCTCGGAGGTCGAAGCCGGCGTCATCCAGATCAAGAACCTCATCAGCGGAGAGCAGCAGTCATTCGCAAAGGACGACATCGCGGGAATGGTCGCATTCCTCGGATAAATTTACGCTCAGGCATAGAACAAGGCGGAGACTGGAATCAGTCTCCGCCTTGTTCTATATTCTCACCGCTATTCCGCTGATCTGCGGCCCTTAAGCGTCGCAAGGATGAAGCCGACAAAGAAGATCGTCAGGGTGCCGAACGCAATCGAAAGATTCAGATGGATGAACCAAGGCAGCGGACAGATCTTCTGGCCGAAAGTGATGTAGAGCACTACCAGGACGCCGAGTATGGTCGCAATCGCGGCCTGGGCCGATGTGGTGCGTTTGGCATAGACGCCGAGCAGGAACAGTCCAAGCATTCCGCCGGAAAGCACGCTCTGAAGTCCCCACCAGAGGGTCAGCGCGCTCTTGACATTCATCACGGCTACAGCCACGATTATCGAGAACACGGTCAGAACGACGGTCATCGTCCTGAGGAAGCCGATGTTGGAGTGCCTGGCGGCCGATTTCGGGAAGAAACGTTTGAAGTAATCTTCGAGCAGGACGGTCGAGCCCGAGTTGAGCGTCGCCGCCACGGTGCTCATCGCCGCAGCGATGATGGCCGCGATCAGCAGTCCGCTGACGCCGTGAGGCAGGCGGTTGACGATGTACCACGGATAGACGGCATCCGACTGGACGGCCACATCGGCCGGAATGGTGCCTGGATGCGTCGTGCTGAAGAGCCAGAGCGCCGTACCGATCAGAACGAAGATGAATGTGCCAGGCACATACATCATAGCGCCGCTGAATGCGGATTTGACCGCAGATCTGTCATCCTTGGCCGCAATGTAGCGCTGAGTGAAGCTCTGGTCGATGCCGAAATTCTGGAGATTTATCACGAGGCCGTAGCCGAACGCAACCCAGAACGTCTCCTTCTCGAAACCTTCGAGCGGGAACGAGCCAAGGCCGAACTTGCCGGCATCCCAGGCCATCTTGAGGCCTTCGCCGGGGCCGAACGGCAGTTCGAAGAAAAGGAACACCAGCACGAGGACGGCGCCGCTGACCAGTATGATGGTCTGGATGGCATCCGCCCATATCACAGCCTTGAAGCCGCCCATCATCGAATAGAGCATCGTCACGATGCCGGTGATGATGATGATCCAGAGGCAGGACATGCCGAGCGCGGCCTTGAGCGTGAGCGCAAGCAGGAAGAGGATGACTCCGCTCCTGGCTGTCTGCATTATGAGGAAACAGGCGCTGGCATAGACTCTTGCCCACGGTCCGAACCTGTCCTCGAGGAAGGTGTAGGCCGAGACGTTGTTGGTCCGCCGGTAGAACGGAACGAAACAGAAAGCGGCGACGACGGCCGCAATCGGTATCGTCAAAGTCAGGACGAAGCAGTTCCAGTTGGTCAGGTACGCCTTCGCCGGCAGGGCGAGGAAGGAAATCGAGCTGACCTGGGTAGCAAAGATCGACAGTGCTATGGCCCAGTTCGGGATCTTCCCTCCCCCGGTGGTGAATGTCTTATCGTCCTTGCCCCCTTTCTTGAAGTAGAAGGAGCAACCGAACAGCGTGATGCCGACCAGATAGACGATCAGGATGATGAGGTCGATTGTGGATATCTGCATGGCCTGTAGATGGATTGATTATGCTTCGCGGAATGCCTTGATGGAGTTTCTGAAGCCTTCGAGCATGGCTCCGGTATCGCTGCGGACTGCCATGTAATCGACTCCGCGGCGCTTCCAGGCAGCATACTCGACTTCAAGCGAAACTCCGAGGAGGATGCCCTTCTCTTTCGCTTTTCGGCTGACTTCGTCGTACGCGGCCGCGACCTCAGGGTCGTTCCACTGACCGGCCTTGCCCATGGATGCGGACAGGTCGTACGGGCCGACGAGGACAGAATCGAGTCCAGGGAGGGCCAGGATCCGGTCGAGATCGTTGACTGCGTCGATGTGCTCGATCTGGAGGATCACCATCGGGTCATGTGCGGACGCATCCCAATATTTGCCCATGTCGGCCGCACCGTAGTCAAGGCCGCGGCGGAATCCGCATCCGCGGTTGCCTACAGGAGGATAGCGCATCGCCGCGATTGCGAGAGCCGCTTCCTCGGCGTTCATGACCATAGGCACGATGATGCCTGCAGGGCAGAAGTCGATGACTTTCTTGATTTCCGTATGGCTGCAGTTGGGCACGCGGAAGAATGACGCACAATCGGTGCCGCGAACGGCCATCATGTGATGCATGGCGGTATTACGATCGATCTCACCGTGTTCTCCGTCGATGAACACGAAATCGAAACCGGCCGCAGCGACGACTTCCGTCACCGCCGGGTCCGAGAATGAAACACAGCCTCCGAGGGGGCATTTCCCTGCCTTGACCTTGGCCAGGAACTTTTCAAGATTGTTGATTTCCATAAGACGCTTATCGTTTGCGCAAAAATACTTATTCTAAACGATAATCAAAAGCATTCCGGCCTTTTCGAGGAAAGAGTCCGGCAAGAATTTGGAATATTGAAAAAAATGCGTACCTTTGCATTCACATCGCGGGGTAGAGCAGTTGGTAGCTCGTCGGGCTCATAACCCGGAGGTCGTTGGTTCGAGTCCAGCCCCCGCTACTACCGAGGAAAAATCGAGAGATTTTTCCTTTTTTTTTTATTTCTTTGATTTTGTAACCACTTGATATATAACGAATTAGTGTGGGTGCTTCGTTTCCGTTAGTGGTTCGAGGAATGCGTTTCAGGCCTTCCCCGAAACGCATCATAACGTCATCCCTCTCCTTGGCCTAGAACCTGTTCTTGACCGAGTCACCCGCACCCGTGCCCTTGTACTTGCTGACCATGGTGTTGAAATGGTAGGAGACGCGGA
>JAZQNI010000069.1:0-19478 GCA_045627265.1 Candidatus Cryptobacteroides sp. | reverse complement strand
ACCTGATGAACTTCGCGCACAGCACGGATGTGTTCAAGATCTGGGCGGACATGGTCGTCTTTGACGAGAGACGCAAGGGCGAAGGTGAACAGTATTTCGCGGCCTACGCAAGCCGCCGCGACTGCCACTCATACAAAAGGTCGCACATGCAGATCATGGAGCGCTACGGCTCCATGATCTGCATGTGCGACCGCATGCCCGAGGCGCTTTCTTCAGCGCTCGGCGATCAGGTCTACGTGGCCCGCTTCAGCGAGAAGAAGGACATCGAGGGCTTTTTCAAATTTGTCTGCGAGTAGATAGGATTCTCGCTACTTGATGGTTTGTACGACTTCCTGGATTGTGCCGTCCTCGTTGAAATAGAGCTTGTCCACGCAGATTGAGCGCAGGCAGCCGTTGTGCGAGATGGAGCAATTGTGATAGAAGAGGTACCACTGGCCCTTGAACTTCACGATGGAGCCGTGGCTCGTGTCGCAATCCGTAGGCTTCAAGATGATGCCTTTATAATCCCAAGGGCCGAGAGGATTGTCGGAAGTCGCATACCTGAGCTGGTTGCGGCCGCCGACGCCGGGCTCCTGGTGGTTGTCTGCATACATCAAGTAGTAGGTGCCGTTGTTCTTGAAGATCCAGGGGCCCTCGTGGTAGTCGCGCAAGCCCTGCATCGTCATGACTTCGCCGTCAATTTCGGTCATGTTGTCCTTGAGCTTCACGCCGATGATGCGGCCACCGCCTCCGTAGTAGAAATACGGCGTGCCATCGTCATCGATGAAAGTGCAAGGGTCGATCATGGAGAAAGGATCGCCAAGACCGTCGAGATAGCCGACAACCTTGAATCCGGAAGCAGGCTGGTCGCTGACTGCGATGCCCACCTTCCAGGAGTTGTTCCAGTCGGTGTCAGTGGGGTGCGGGAAATAGAAATAGTATTTCCCGTCCTTGAACGCGCAGTCGGGAGCCCACATGAAGCCGCCCTCCGGGCGACCCCACTCGACATCGCGGGAGTGGAGTATCTCGCCATGGTCAGTCCAGTGCTCCATATCGTCTGTGGAGAACACATGGTAGCCGTCCATCAGGTCGCAGCCTCTCGGGGGGTCGTTGTCGTGGGACGGATATACATAGAGTTTGCCATCCGCCCACACATGAGCCGAAGGATCAGCCAGATACAGGTTGGTGATGAAAGGGTTGCCCGGCATCTGGAGCTCCACAACCTCTTCCTGCTGGGAAGGACTCTTGGAGCAGCCGCAGGACACCATCATCACCACAATTGACAGAAGGATGGCAATCTTGATGATATTTTTCATTAATTTCATTTCATTTCAAGTTTTATTTCCTTGACGGAAGTTGAGAGCTGAGCTCGGTTTCTCCCCTGAGCATAAGCCTTGCCTGTCCGGTGAGCCAGAGATAGTGGTCGGTCTTCAGATCGTCTTCGATACCGACAAACTGGATATTGAGCTCACTTGCCTTTCTGCACCAATCGCCATCTCCGAGTTTACCGGTGTACGGCGAGGTCCTCTTTGAATAGCTACCCTTCAGATAAAGGACATAGTAGTCGGGGTTGGCTGTGTTGTCGGGGACATCACTCTGGTTCAGACACTTGAAGATGGCTGTGCCTTCGTCTATTTCGTCAAACATGGCGATATAGAGCATCTTTGCTCCGCTTGAGATGCAGTGAGAGACCTGCTTCCAGAAGAACTTGCCTCCTTCACGAGGGCCGAAGCCGTTGTTGGGATGCATGTTTCTGTCGGAAGATCCGGCATAGCAAAGAGGAGCATAGCCAACTTTATTGGTCTTGCACCAGGAAATGTCGGAAGTGATCAGGGACTTGAAACTGTCGTACGAATCACTGCCATAGCGCCCGACAAACCAAGGCATTATGACATCGACGGACTTGATGAGCTCCTTGAGGGCGCTGCCGGATTCGCAGTCATTGCGGCCTTCACGCCAATAGGTCGGGACACCAAGCATCACACTGAAGCCCATCTCCTTGAGCTTGTCCACCAGCTGCTTTACATCCGCAGTCTTGTACTCCTCCTTGCCGGCAAAGCCGACGCCCCAGAGTACTATGAGAGGCTTGCCGTTCTCATAGAGATAATACTTCTGCAAAGCATTTCTGTCGAAAAGGCGGTATGTATCGACAAGCTCCCTGGTGTCAGCGAGGACAGCATCCACGTTGTTTCGACCTTTGGCCTCAAAGCCACCGAGGTCATACATGATGCAGATCGCCCTCTGATACTGGTTGGAAGCCTTCATGGCAGACGCAAGGACTTTGTTGAAGTGGTCCTTGCCGTCAGGATTGTTGACAACCTCGCCCACGAAGCGCTGCATGAAGACGCCGTCTATCCCGTACTCCTTCATCCACTTGAAATGAAGGTTGACGGTAGATTCGTCGTATGAGCTGAACACACGCGCCGGTTTGCCGCCAGGGAGCGTGAAAGCCGTCTCGTACGTCTTATCATATTCGCTGACGTCAGGCCACATGTCAATGCTGTTCTGTAGCACGCCAGGCTTGAAGACTTCACTTTCGCGGTAGTGATACCACTTTGTGTTTTCGTGCGTGGCGTGGCTGCAGCCGTCGCCCGGGGCGCCGAACCAGCCTTGATAGCCTGCCATCACGAGGCCCTCATATGAATCATACATGTCGCCGTCCTTGTGGGCGGGGAACCCGAGATCATTGTAGATTTTCTGGGGTTCCGGTTTCGGCACGGGCTTGGGGATGACCTCAGGCTCCTCGCATGAAACGAGGAGCCCGAAAGCCATTGAAACAGCTGTTGCTGTGAGACAGATTCTATTCATATGCTACGGAACCTGTATCTTCACCACTTCTGAGTAGTTCCAGTTCTTGTAGGTGTTGTTGACCTGCACGCCCATGCGGCACCAGTAGATGTAGCCCGACTTGACAGTCATCGTGATGCTGTACGTTTCAGTCCCCTCACCGTTCTCATCACCGATCTTGTTCCACAGCTTACGGATGTTGACCCTGTAGTTGTCTGTGTAGTAGTAGTCGATGTGGTTGGCTGCGCCGCAATGCTCATTGAGGCTGAGGAAAGGACGGACCTCGACGACCTGGGGAAGATTATTGACGACAGGGGCCTGGAGGCGGCAAGAGAGCGTAAGCTCAGTGCCGTTGAGCTCCTGGGTGAAATCCACCACATGGAGGTAAGGGGTGACCTCGAAATCCTGGACCTTGCCGCTCCTGCCTATAGGCACATTGAAAGTCGTGTCGCAGGGCCAGTAGGCGCCGTCGACTGGAAGCATGTCGTATGTGCCGGCAAAGAGCTTGGTGTTGTTGTATGTGCCGTCAGCCTTGACCGACAGATCCTGGTATGTAGGATTGACGCTGTAGCTTCTCTCCCAGATGCGGATGTGAGTGTCGCCCTGGTCGAACATCATAGGCTCGCCTGTGGTCTTGTCTATGATGACACCTGAAACTTTTGCATCGGGCTGATCGAAGTTATCGATCTTCATGCAGGATGCTGCAGCCAATACTGCGACCAAAGAAAGGATAGTATATAGTTCCTTTTTCATCAATGCACTTTTTTCTATCTGCTCCTAACCATCGTTCCTTCTGAGGTTAGGATTCTTGTTGATCTCGCCGCCAGGGATCTGCTCATAGTAGTATCTCTTGTCGTAGGTGAGCTCACGACCGAACGGGTTGGCCTCGTTCAGGAAGATGTATTTGCCTTCGTCCACGACATAGTAGCCGGACAGGGTGTGGAACATCTTGTTGTTGAAGAGGCTGTGTGCCACTCTCCAACGACGGTAGTCCCAGTCTGTCTGATTCTCGATACAGAGCTCGCGCTGGCGCTCCTGACGAATATAGTAAAGATTTTCGTCAAGCGCGAATCCATACAGCTCAGTGCCAACATCCTCAGGGGAGGCAACCATCTCATGACGCTTTGCTCCAGCTCTGTCGCGAAGTTCGTTGACATGCTCGAAAGCTTCTGCTTTGAGGGTTTCGTTGCCGGTCTCGAGGCCAAGCTCGTAGGCCGCCTCGGCCCAGTCGCAGAGGATCTCGCCATAGCGGAAGACCTTGTAGGGATGCCAGCTCTGGTTGAGGGCACGTGTGGAAGTCTCGGCAGTGTAGTCGACATACTTTCTCACAAGGGTACCCATGTATGAGTAGCCTTCGTCACCGGTACCTGTCGCATAGCCGTGAGCACCATTGATTTTGTACTCAGTGCCATCGATGCTGACGGTGCCGTTGAGTCCGCCGGAGCGCACACGGTACTGCTGGGTGTAGTCAGTCTCGACGTTAGTCTCAGGACAGCCGTCGGCGGCTGTGCCGGGATAAGACCTGTAGAGACCGGCCTGGATGTCAATCACAGTGCCGGAGAGAGTCTCGGTCATGCCGGGGAAGAAGAAGTTGGCGCGGCAGCGAGGCTCCATCTCACCTGTTGACCAGATTTCGGAGAGGCTGTTGAAACGCACGGGCTTACCTTCCTCATCAATGACTGCGGGCAGCTCGTAGAGGCTGATAAGCTCCCACGTGGGCTGGATTGCAGCGCCTACGCTTTGTGCCATGTTGGTTCCCTTCGGGAGGACCATGTCGTCGTATGAGTGGTAGAGCTGCGTGAAGTCGGGAGCAACTTTGCCGGGAAGGCCATAGTGCTTGGTGAAGATATCCTCCTCACCTGCAAGATCGGCAATAAACACCTCTGTGTAGGCCTTCTCCTTGTCAGCACCTGTATGGAGCTTGAAGCCGGCATCTTTGATAAACTTGCACGCATCATAAGCATATTGGTAGAAGACTTTCGCCACGGTGTTGTCCATGCCCATCAGGCCGGCGTCCACAGCGGGTCCCGTAATGCCGACATAGGCGTTGTACTTGGCAACGGATGCGGCATAGAGCATGGTCTTGGCCATGAGAGCGGCAGCAGAATATGCATTGCCCCTCTGGGTGTTGGTCTTGTCCTTGGAGCCGTTCTCCATGGCAAACTGGAGATCGTCATGGATAAACATCCAGCAGTCGTACTCCGTGTTTCGAGAGAGCTGGAGCGATGCGATATCTGCAGTGGGATCCTGGACCTCAGCCACGATGGGGACTCCACCATAGCGCTTCACAAGACCGAAATAGTAGAATGCCCTGATAAAACGTCCTTCAGCAAGCAGCTCATTGTAGCGCTGCTCAGTGAAGTTGTCGGCATACTCGGGCAAGTTCGCGATATACACATTGATGTCGCGGATCTTGTCGTACGGCCAGTAGCCCCATGCGCCGGAAAGGTCTCCGTGACGGCCGGCAGTCTCGCCGCAGCTCGTCGAGCCATAGCTCTTGAGGGCCTCCCACCAGTTGTTGCGGGCGCCGTTGGAATTGGACGTGCCGTAGCCGATAGGGCCATCGTTGGATGCCTTGTAGAGGAAGTCCTCGATAGGCATGTCGTTGTACAGACCGGCGAGGTATTTCCTTACGCCGAACTCTGAGTTGAACAACGTTCCTTCATCAAGAATACCCTTGGGCTGAAGATCAAGATTGTTGCAAGCCGAGAAACCGAAGGCGGCTATTACAGCGAGAAATATGTATTTATATACCTTTTTCATAATCTTCAATCTTTAGAACTTGACATTCACACCGAAGTTGAAGGTGCGGTTGACAGGATAGTTGTAGAAGAGGATGCTGTTGCTTCCTGTGTTGACACCGCCGTTGGTACCGGGACGCTCAGGATCGATGTTTTTGAGCGGGCTGAAAGTGAGAAGGTTGTAGCCGCTGAAGTAGAACCTGAGGCTCTTGATATTGACACGGCTGGTGACCTTTACGGGGATGGTGTAACCGATCTCGAGAGTCTTGAGACGGATATAGGAAGTGTTGCGGATACCGGTAGAGCCTTCGTTGAAGCTGTGGCCCGTGGCGGGATAGTATCCCTCGACCCACTGAGTGGAAGGATTCCAGGGATCATCATCCACGTTGAGCGTATGCCAGCGGTCCTGATATATGTTGAGGGCTGCGCCGCCGTTGAACGGACCGACCTCCGTGAAGACCTCGCTGTACTGGTTGAAGATGCCTGCGGCACCCTGCCAGTTCATCTGGAAGTCAAGGCCTCTCCAGTCAAATCCGGCGGTGATGCCATAGTTGAACACGGGGAGGTTGTAGGTGGCAACGGGATGTGAGTCATCGCCGTTGACGACACCGTCTTCATTCCAGTCTATGTACCAATAGTCACCGGGGACAGTGCCCTGGCCGTAGTTGGTACCCGTCGTCGGGTGGCTCTGGATCTCGGCGTAGGAGGAGAAGCGGCCGCCTTCCTCGATGGCGAACCAGATATCCTTGTTACGTCCGGAGACTGCGCCTCTGCGCCAGTTTTCCATGGAGTTGCCTGCCATGGAGTCGAGATGATAAACCCAGCGGTTCTTGGTTGCGGACATCTGGCCGGACACCCAATAGTTGAACTCGCCGATGCGGCTGCGGTGGCCAAGCTGGATTTCGTATCCGAAGGTCTCGTCACTCTCTATATTCTCCTGGGGCATCGATGCGCCGACCGTACCGGGAAGGACGATGGAGGATGTGGCAAGAAGACCGTCACGCTGACGCTTGAAGACCTCGACGGTGCCGGTGAATTTCTGTCCCCACAGGCTCCAGTCAACACCTGCATTGTAGGTGGTGGCTGTGTACCAGGTGAGGTTGTAGTTGGGGATCGCAGTTGCTGCCACACCAGTGGTGAGAGCAGAATCGTAGAACCAGCCGCGGTCGTTGTTGCGGAGCTCGTAGCCCACAACCGTGGAAGGATAGGTGCTGGCGCTTCCGTCATCACCCATCATACCCCAGGACGCCCTGAGCTTGAGGTTGGTGAGCCAGGGGGCGTTGCCCTTGTCCCAAGGCTCCTCGCTGATGCGCCATCCTGCAGAGACGGGGGGGAAGAAGCCCCAGCGGGTCGCTGCAGGGAACTTGGATGAGGAGTCTGCACGGCCTGCGACATCGAGGATGTACTTGCCCTTGTAGTCGTAGTTGCCGTGGAAGATGAAAGCACGGCGGCTCATGTCGCCGACACCGTTCATCTTACCGAGCTGGTTCTCTTCCTCGCCTGCAAACAGATATGGGCTGTCGAGAAGCATCACTCTGGTTGCATAGAAGCTGTCCCAGTAGTTGTATGACTCCTCGTACATCGCCATCGCGCTCACGTGGTGGGCCTGGGCGAAGGTGTGGTCATAGTTGAGGGAGAGCTGGAGGACCGTGCCGTAGCTGGGGCTGGTGGAACGGTTCACAGAACCGGGATCGTTACGCTTGAAGCTCTCGAGCGAGCCGTCTGCATTCCTGTTGTAGAGGTTGTAGGTGCGCTGGTAGTCGGAGTTGTCCGTAGTGTAGTAGTCGTAGCTGTAGAACGCCTTTGCGTTGAGGCCCTCGATGCCGGGGATGTCATAGATGACCGCAAGGCTTCCGTTGAAGTTGTAGCGCTTCTCCTGACGGTTGCCCGTGAAGTTGGCATCAGTGGTGGCAACAGGGTTGTCGGTCTCGAGCATTTCAGTGTCGTAGCCGGGCAGGGTGTGCTCGGGATCGAGCCATGCCAGAGAAGTAGGACGATATGTCCAGGCTTTCTTATAGACAGTCCAGATATCGGTATGAGGCTGGTTCTTCTCATCCTTGTATCCACTGATCTGGAGAGATGTGCGGAGCCTGTCGGTGATGCGTGCGTCAACGTTGCCGCGGAAGTTCCAACGGTTGTAGTTGAGCGAGCCGCTCTTGTAGGAACCCATCTGGTCCATGTAGCCGAGGTTGAAGAAGTAGTCGATCTTCTTGGACGATCCGTTGACGGAAAGATTGTACTGCTCCTGGGGAGCGTATTTGTTGAAGATCTCGTCCGT
The DNA here is from genome assembly GCA_045627265.1 of Candidatus Cryptobacteroides sp. Taxonomy (GTDB): domain Bacteria; phylum Bacteroidota; class Bacteroidia; order Bacteroidales; family UBA932; genus Cryptobacteroides. Next base: position 11,693 of record JAZQNI010000069.1, on the reverse strand, counting down.
CCAGTTGGTGCTGGCCTTCTCGCCGGAGCTGTAGTCAAGAATCTGACTCCACTGGTAGCGCGGCGTGGAACGGATCGGGTAGTTGCTGTTGAATCCGTTCCACTGCTTCTCATTCATAAGGAGCATATGGACAGCGGCGTCCGCAGTCTGGGGGATATAGAGGAATGACTGGATACCGACGTTGGCGGCGAAATCGATGTCGAACTTGCCCTCCTCGGAGGATGAGCCGTGTTTGGTCGTCACGAGAATGACGCCGTTGGCGGCACGTACACCGTAGATGGCTGCGGATGCGTCCTTGAGGACGGACACGCTCTCGATTTCGTTGGCGTCCATACGTGAGAAGTATGACTGGTCGCGAGGGACACCGTCAACCACGATAAGAGGAGCACCCATACCACGGATATCGATGTTGTTGTCGAACTCACCGGGCTGAGAAGAGTTCTGGGTGATACGCACACCGGCGATCTTTCCGGAAAGCATGTTCACCACGTTCTCATTCTTTGTGACAACCATCTCCTTGTTGGTGACGGCGGAAACCGCACCTGTGAGGGTGGCCTTCTTTTGCACACCGTAGCCTACGACCACAGTCTCCTGGAGGAAATTGGAGTCGTTCTGGAGCACGATGCGCAGCTCCGTTGATGATGCTGGCACAACTGCATTCTCGTAGCCGATATAGGAGACAACGAGTTTGTCGGCAGCAGCCGCGTTGATTGCGAACGCGCCGTCGGCATCAGTCGTCACGCCGGTGGAGGTGCCGCTGATAATCACAGCGGCACCGATCATCGGCAGACCGTCCGCATCCACAACCACACCCTTGACAAGGCGTGATTGAGCATACGAGGGAATCACCATCATCAAGCAGAACAACACGCTCAGGAGATTTCTCCATAGAGCGGATTTATGTGATCTGTTGATATTCATAAAATTACGGTTAGAAGTTTGATTAACCGATAGCAATTATTACACTCCGAACTGAGACTTGACAGGATTGCGGAATCCTTCCGGCTGACGACGGCGGTTGATGAACATGAGGCCCATCTGGTCCTTCTTGAGGTTCTTGCAACCGTATGCATAGTCGAAATAGAGACCAATGCCCAGACGCATGGCAAAGCCACAGTACTTCTCGCCGGTATGGAATACACCGTCATTGTCGATGTACAGGCCATAGTACTGGACAAGAGCGTTGCGCTCATTGTCGATGAAACGAGGGAAGTCGACGTTGCCCCACCACCAGTCGATGCCGATAGCACCTCTGTCGGTGAATGTGGTCTGCTCGGCATCATCCCATACAAGCGTCTCAGGACACTCCTGATAATCGACATTGAGGGCGCGGTTGAACCATCCGAGACCGACATTGTCAGGTGCAAGGAAGAGCTTGCCGAAATCACCGGGGACGATCTTCTCGCCGTTGTTCTCGAGGATGACCTTCTCAGCATCACCGGGCATGGTGACAACGAGGTTGGTGTATGCGGTGAAGAACTCCTTGCCGCCGAAGATGAGGTTGATGTCGTAATCAGGGTTGACTGACTGGCTGTCGCCGTCGCCCATATAGACTCTTTCGTTGTTGAGGTTGAACTGATACTCGAGATCGATGGTCTGCACGCCCATGCCGAGAGCCTCGGTACGGCTGTGCCACTCTGCCTCAAACTGTCCGCCAAAGCCGGGGAACCAGTCGATGTCACCGTTGGCGAGAGGGTTGTCGATCTGGACATAGATCTTGGCCTTGGTGATGTCACCGGTCATGACCTTGATGAGGAATCCGTGCTGCTCGTTCTCGTTGAAGTCGGTATAAGGAGCGTGCTTCCATGCGAAGTTGCCCTCTGCATCGAGTGCTTCGGCGATGAGGTCAAATTTCTCCTGAGCCTTTCCGCCGGGCTGGGCAGCCTGCTTTGCGATTTCAATCTTTGCACCATCAGGGAGCTTGTCAAACATGTCTTTAAGATTCATGCCGGCAACAAGCTTCTCACCGGAGATGGTCGCGGAGCAGAAGCCGAAGGCATCGACCTCGGTAGGATTGTACTCGGACTTGATTGTGAAGTCACCGATCTGCTCGCTGTCATCATGGAAGGTCTCGTCGACAACGACAGTGAAGTAGTTGGAAATCGCCTGGGATTCGCCGATGTTGGCGACAACGCTGACGGCATAGGTCAAACCGGCCTTGCAGCCAAGGCCCTTGAGGGTGAGGACAAGGAAGTTGCCGTCGAGGGTGGGATCCTTGACTGAGAAGAGCTCGGAGCCGAAAGAACCACGGGTCTGGAGTTCATGGGCCTCAGCGACATCGAAGGTCGTGTTGTTGAGGTCGATTGTGTTGTTGACGAGGAAACGGACCGTTGCCGCTTCGTTGCCGAGCTTCACAATGCCGTCTGCAAACTCAGGTGAATAGACGAGCTGAACGCCTGCGCCACCCTTGGGAATTGCATAGGTGTTGCCATTTACAGTAAAGATGAAAGCGGTTGAGGTCTCTTCCACTTTTACATCGGAGCCACCGGCTGAAGGAGAAATAGTGATGGTCTTGCCATCGCTGAGATTGAGAGTCCAAGTGCCGTCAGCGGCCTGTGAGGCGCTGAGAATCGTGGAACCTGTGACGATAGCTGCCTGAAGATCGGACTCGAGCTGACGGGTCATCCCCTCGAGGACTGTGACCCTGGTCTCAAGGTTCTTCAACTCATCCTTGTTGCAACCGACAAGGGACGCGAGTGAAAAAATCGCCGCTCCGATAAGGAGCACTTTGAAACAAAGCTTTTTCATAAAAGAGTTATTATTAGTGGGTGAATAGTGAATTAGTGACTTTATTTTCTTGGAAGACCACAGCGGTCTCTTTGGACTATCGGGACTATCGTGCCGTCGGGATTGTAGTAGAGCTTATCCACGCATATGCTGCGCAGATTTCCCATCTGCGATATCTGGCAGCCATGGTAGAATGCATACCACTGGCCCTTGAACTCGACGATGCTGCCGTGGCTGGTGTCGCAGTCTGTCTTTTCGAGATAGATGCCCTTATACTCCCATGGGCCAAGAGGAGAGTCGCTCATTGCGTAGTGGAGACGATTGTACTGCACGCCGTTCTCCATATGGTTGTCGGGGTATGACAGATAGTACTTGCCGTTGTATTTGTGGACCCAGGTGCCTTCGTGGAAGTCCACGAGTCCCTGCATCTCGGCCATCTCGCCATCGAGGGTCACCATGTCCTTCTTGAGCTTGCCGCCGAAGCAGTGGCCGCCGCCACCGACAAACAGGTAGGCCTGGCCGTCCTCGTCGACAAACACGCAGGGATCGATGTGTGGCGGGACGCCCTCGATCCATTTCTTCTTGATCTTGAATCCGGCAGCCGGATTTTTGCTGACTGCCACACCGATCTTCCAGCTGTCGTTCCACTTGGAGTCGGACGGGTGCGGGAAATAATAATAGTATGTACCGTTGCGGTAGGCGCAGTCCGGAGCCCACATGAAGCCGCCTTCAGGGCGGCCCCAAGGCACGTCGTCGGCTCCAAATATCTCGCCGTGGTCTGTCCAGTTGACCATGTCGTCGGTCGAGAAGATGTGGTATCTGTCCATGAGGTCGCATCCGCGGGGCGGATCGATGTCGTGCGAGGCGTAGACATACAGCCTGCCGTCCCACACGTGCGCAGAAGGATCTGCGGTGTAGATATGCCTGATGAACGGGTTGGAGGCCATACCGCCCGTGAGAGAAGTCGTGAACACGCCCTCCGGCGTGGTCACAGTGCCATGGGAAGGGATGTCCGGAGACAAGGGAGTCTCGCCGCGAAGCATGCGTGCCACCTCGCCGGTGAGGAAGAGGTACCAGTCTGACGGCATGCCGTCCATATCAGCAAACTCCGCGCTCGCGCTGACGGGAGGATTGTCCGTCACCTTGAATATGGCCGTGCCCTCGTTGACTTCGTCAAACATTGCGACATACAGCATCTTCGCCCCCACGCTGATCGCCGTATAGGCCTGGTCCCAATAGAACCTGCCGCCCATCCTGGGTATGCTTTCGACCGGCTTGACATCCCCGATGTTGTTTGAGTCTTCCGACGCGTGGACACTGAGGTTGTGCCAGCTGAATCCGGGATAGATCAGGGGTACGTACTCCACGCCGTTGTCGGCGCACCAGGCCATGTCCTTGCGGATCAGGTCGCGGTAGCGGCCCATGTCGAAATGAAGGAGCGGTGTGAAACGCTGCACCATCCAGGGCAGCAGAAGGTCGGCCTGACGTATCAGGGTGTGGAGATAATCATCCTCGACACAGTCGTACTCCAAGGTACGCCAATACGTAGGTACGCCCAACATCACCGTACAACCGCCGTAGACAGGATCGTTGTGGAGGAATTCGATGAACTCGTCGAGCTTGATCTTTCTGATATCATAGGGTCTGTCAGGGAAACCGACACCCCAGATGACCACAAGGGGCTTGCCATTGTGGTAGAGATACATGTTGTCGCGGCCATAGGATGTGACGCCAACGCTGTCCACTAGAAATTTCCAGTCGTCAATGAGCTCTGTGCAATCGTTCCTGCCGGGCTGCAGACCGGACAGGTCATACATTACGGAAACGGCTCTGTGATATGCCTGAGCATACTTCAGCGCATGGCGGATCACATTGACCGTCCCTTCCCTGCTGCCGTTACGGCGCGGCATGGCATTGCCGAAAAAACGCTGAAGGAACACTCCGTCCAGCCCATATTGCTTCATCCACTTGAAATGGGTCTTAACAGTGCTCTCGTCGTCGGAGCAGAAGAACCTGGCCACGGATCCGTCTGCATGACGGTATGCCGTGGGATAGGTCTGTTCGTACTCGCTCACATCAGGCCACATGTCAATGCGGATATCATCCGGATTGGAATACATCTCGCCACGCCCGGGATTCTGGAACCAGCCTTGATAGCCGGCCATCACAAGGCCTTCATATGAGGGGAACTCGCTGGTGGAGCCATGCTTTGTCTGCGCAGAAGCGCAGACGGCAGTCAGCAAGGAAGCCGAAAGCAAAACTATTCTGGTTATCTTCATAACTGTTATTCTGCAAATGTATACTTGGTGGAAGTGCCGTCGTAGTTGATAACGGCATCGGAGACGGCATTGTCGAGACCGGTAGCCTTGTCAGCTCCGACCAGCACCGGCCTGAACGTTCGCACGGCAAGCATGCCCGGGAAGGAACCCTCACGCTCCGAGACGGAAAGTGTCCTGTCGGAATCGCTCCAGTGGAAACGGATCAGGGAGCGGGCGCCGTCAAGGTAGGCATTGCCTTCGCCCTCGTCTTCGTAGAGGCAGAAGTCGCCGTCGCAACCGGGATAAATCCTGATCTGGATGTCGTCCCAGGCCTTCTCGGAAGCGAACTGCACTTCAGGACCGACAGGAAGCACCGTGCCGGCTTTCACGAAAAGAGGTATCATGTCCATGGGCGAGGCGACCGGTATGGTCCTGCCGCCATCGATCGCTTCTCCGCTCCAGAAAGATACCCAGCGTCCCTCGGGCAGGTACACCATTCGGAAATTGGCAGGCGTGACCACGGGAGCGACAAGGAGCCTGCCTCCGAACATGAACTCATCCTGCACGTTGCACGCCTCCGTGTCGGAAGGCCAATCCATCATCAGGGCACGCATGAGGCTGCCGCCGTTGCTGTGGATGTCCCATGCTGCGCTGTAGATGTAGGGAAGCAGCCGGTAGCGGAGGGTGATGGCCTTTTTCTGCGCCTCGAAGTTGAATGTGCCGGGCTCGCCGAAATTGTATATCTCGCGCGGGGTGTTGGTCCCATGGGAACGCATCATGCCCGTGAAGACGGCAAACTGCATCCAGCGGAGATAGAGGTCTGCAAAGCCGGGATCAGCGTTGCCGCCAGGGAAATGACGCCAGGAGAAGAAACCTCCGATGTCGGAGTTCCAATACGGAAGGCCGCAGAGGGTGAGATTGAGCGCAGCCGGAATCTGGTAGGCCAGCACGTTCCAGTCGGACTCGACATCACCTGACCAGCAGTGGGCATAGCTCTGCACGCCAAGCGCAGCGGATCGCGTCAGGATGAACGGGCGGCGGGAGGCGTCGAACGCCTTCTGGGACTCATACACGCCCTTGACGGACGGCAACGGATAGAGGTTGCGCAGCTTGCGGAACGGACCTTCGGCCGTGACCCAGTCAAGGTCTTCGTCGCGCTCCGGCCCTATTTCAGGCTCGGAGGCGTCAAGCCACCAGGCATCAGCTCCAAGGGAGTAGATGTCGTCCCTCATGTGATGCCAGTAAATCTCCCGCGCCTCGGCGTTCCAAGGGTCATAGTTGCGGGTATCACCGTTCTGCGGATATGTGGAGTGGGGCATTATGGCACCGATGGACTCGAACTCCTTATATACGTCTGTCTCCGGGCCGAAAGAGGGCCAGACGGAAATCATGCAGTGTGCATTGAGCGCATGGACTTCATCAAACATCGCCTTGGGGTCCGGATAGCGGGGGTTGTCGAACTTGAGGGCATTCCATTTGTGGTTGTCCTCGCCCCAGTACTGCCAGTCCTGGACTATGCCGTCCAGCGGAACGCCAAGCTCTCTATATTTCCGGACAACTTCAAGAAGTTCCTCCTGCGAAGTGTATCTCTCCCTCGACTGGTTGAAGCCATAGGTCCACAAGGGAAACATCGGCACCCCGCCTGTCAGCTCGCGTATGCCGGCAACCACGCCGTCTGCATCGTCCCCTTCAATAATAAAATAGTCAACATAATCGGAGACATCAGAAGTGAAAGTCATCCCGTCCGGGCCATCTTCGAAACGCGTGATACTGCCGTTGTGCCAGTATATGGCATAGCCTTTCACGGAATGAACGAGCGGTATCGCTATCTCCATGTTTTCGTTTTTCAGCAGCAGTGACTGCCCACGCATGTTGAGCGGCCTGTCGCGGTGCTGTCCGAGGCCGTAGATGGCCTCACCCTCCTCCAGCAGAAAAGACTGGCTGGCCGGGGAGAACGCGCCCGGCTTCTCTGCAACAAGGGCACCGTTGCGGAAAAAGCTCACAGTACCGTCTGTGGCACTGACGTGCACTTTCATCCGGCCGGTCTCCATATCGAAGTCGTTCTTTGCCACTCTGCGCTCGGAGGGGGCGATCTTTTCGATATGAACAATCGAAGGAGAAACCACGGTCACCCGTACATCGCAAGACGCCGTGCGGACAACATGCATGTCCACTCTTCCGCAGGAAACAAGCATCAACGCCAAAAAGGCAAAACGAATCAACCCTTTCATTATAGTGCCATCAATTTGTGTACATACAAAAATATATGAGGAGGGTTTTTCTATGATTAAAATATTATTAATAGCCATTAAAAGATGATTAAAAATTTATTAAGTAGTATTAACAAAATGATTTTTTGTTTTATTTTTGTGATATGAGAAAAATAATAATTCTCCTATTTTCAGCTCTTTCCGTATTCCTTTCCTCCTGCGGAGGAGAGATAACCCCGGAAGAGCCCGCCACCACACCCGAATCTTACCTGAGATTGATAAGCGCCAGCGAGGAAGGCAAGGAATACACTGGCACAGTGGTCCTCGCAAGCTTCTCAAAGGTGTTTTTTGCGGACGGGAGCGCCATCATCGTGCCCAAGAACCAGATAGCCATCTGCGACTGCACGGATTCAGCGCCCGAGGAAGTGCGCTACGACAGCGGCTCCGGCCATTGGTTCGTCGGTCAGACAGACAGCGGCATCTCCAGCACGGACGGAAACCTCCGCGAAGCTTTTCCGGTATATGCGTATTTCACGAAGCAGATGCTGAAAGTCTTCGCATCCAACGGAAACTCCATCATCTTTGAGAACGACATCCCCACTCCCACGGAGCCGGATCCCGAGCCCGTCAAGCCCTACGAAATACCTCGAATAAGCATAGACACCAAGGACAGGGCTCCAATCCTCAACAAAGACGACTATGTGGATGGGACCATAAAAGTGGAAGACCCCCAGGGGTTCTTCTCCGACGAAAAAACGTTTGAGGCGGCGATGAAAATCAAAGGCCGCGGCAACAGCACTTGGGGCATGCCCAAGAAGCCGTACAAGATCAAGCTTGAGGAGAAGGCTTCTATCCTCGGGATCGCTAAAGACAAGGAATGGGTGCTTCTTGCCAACTATTCCGACAAAAGTCTGCTGCGCAACGCCACAGCCATGGAAATATCAAGAATCCTCGGATTCAGCTGGACGCCCGTCATGATAAGCGTAGAATTCTGGCTGAACGGAGAGTACGAAGGCGTCTACACATTCACCGAACACAAAAAAGTGTCCAAAGACCGTGTGAATATTGACACCGACGATGAGGCTTTCTACATAGAGCTTGAAAACGAAGACATAGACGAACCGTTCTGGTTCAAGACAAGCCGTTACGGAGTGACGGCCATGGTGCACGAGCCGGAAAATCCGACAACAGCCCAGCAAGAATATCTGAAAAAATGGTTTGAAGACATGGAGACGGCCCTCAGCCGGATTGGACACGAGTCGGAAGAAGGCTATACCGACTACCGCGACTGGCTGGACTTCCAGTCATTCGTCAACTATTATATAATAGAAGAGCTCACCCGCAACCCGGACGGTAATTTCAGGAAAAGTACGTTCCTTACCAAGGAAAAAGATAAGAAACTGGAGCTTTACCATGTATGGGACTTCGACCTCACGATGGGCAACTGCAACTATTTTGAAGACAGTATGAACCCTGAAGGCTGGCTTATGAAGGACTGCGTGTGGTTCAACAGACTGTTCAAGTCCGCAGAATACGTCAGCGCCATCAAGGAAACGCTGGCGAAACACTATGACGAGCTCTACGATGTCCAGAATTTCATCTACGATCAAGCGCGCCTCATCGAGGGCGCCGTGGACCGCAACTTCGAGCGCTGGCCGATACTGGGCACTTATGTCTGGCCCAACTGCGTATGGTATTCCACATACGAAGAAGAGCTGGATTTCTTTGCAAACTACTATATCGGAAGACTGGAGTGGCTGAAACGGGCAATTGACGGGTTAAATCAAAACTGACGGAATGAAAAAGATCCTCCTTCTACTGTTTGCAGTCATCTCCGTATCTGCAGCAGCCCAGATCGATGCTCCTCAGCATCTCGGGCTTGACTACGGATTGAGGGTTGTCACATATCCGTCGCCTCGCGCCGACTTCACGAGCCTCACCCTCGAAGATGGCCGCGGCATTGCGACCCGGGGGCATCGCATCATAATGTCATGCGAGATCCTGAACAGACCTGAAAACATATTCGGCACGATCTTCCGCATCATTACAGATAAAGGGGACAACATCGACTTGATGTACAGCATAAGCCGGACCGACAAGCATTATCCAATCCTTGTCACCGGAGAGCAGGTCTGGGACATTCCCGGAGAAATAGTTTTGGACCAGTGGATCCCGGTGTCCATCTCGCTCGATCCCGACAACGGAGATGTCCAAGTGAACTATAACGGTGCCGAATTTGCCCTCAAAGACGCCGGGACCAAAGGCGCCAGGTCGCTACGTATTTCGTTCGGCTTCTGCCCTTTCGACGGCTTCGGCCTGGACGATGTGGCGTCCGTGGACGTACGCAACATCAAGCTGGAACGCGACGGGAAAACGATACGCCACTGGAAGCTGAGCGTCCATGATGGCCAAAGATGCTACGACGAGCTACACCACTCGACAGCGTCGGGAACCAACATCAAATGGCTGATAGACGAGCATATCACCTGGGAACCTATTTTTCAGAAAGATTTTCCAGCAGAGATTTCCGTGGCCTTCGACCCGTCCGGAATATTCTACCTCAGCTGCAACGGGCATGAGATCACCACTTTCGACACCAAGGATTACAGCTCAGGAGAAATAATTGCGAATTCAGGAGTCTGGCCTGTCAACTGCCCTGGAGGAATGCTGTATCTGGATGACTGCGGCAGCCTCATCTCATACAATGTGGACGAAGACATAGTCTCCCGCTTCTCGGAAGAGGACGGAGGCTGGACTGGCGGCAAGAAAAGCACCGAAGACTCCAACTACTGGAACAAAACAAGTTCTGTCGATTCGGTCGGCCACCGTATCTACTCTTTCGGAGGATACGGCCACTATAATTTCAAGAACGACATGATCGTCCAGGAGCTGGAGTCGGGCAAGGGCATCAACACCCAGATTGTGGACATCACTCCGAGATACTGCAGCGCATCTGTGATTGTGGACAGCCTGATGTATGTCTTTGGAGGAAGAGGCAACCCCTCGGGGAAGCAGGAGCTCAACCCCAAATACTATTATGACCTCTACTCCATTGACATCCACTCCCTTGAGGTCAAAAAGATCTGGGAAAACGGCAGCATGGGTGACGGAGGGCATTTTCTGCCAGGTGAGAATCTTATATTTGAATCCGGCGAAGACATGTTCTACTCCATGACGAACCGGCAAGGCGGCACATTGGTGCGCTTCGGCAGGACAGACCCGGACATGGAGTTGATGTCCCTGCCCATCGAGGATTACGGTCATGCCCAGTTCAGCTACTACAATCTCTACCTCAACAAGGACAAGAACAAGATCTACTCCTCGAAAATCAAGTCACAGGTAGGCGGAGCTTCAACGGTATCCATCTATGAGATGGACTACCCGGCCATTCCGGTAAGCCTGCTGATGCAGTCGGCTGAGAAGGACGGAGCAAAATGGGATCCCGCCAGGATTGTCATCATCGCGTTGCTTTCTATTATCGCAATGCTGGCATTGTGGCTCACTATCTATAGCAGACGGGCCCGCATGAAAGCCGCAGCAGCACTGCCGCCATACGAGCCCGACACGACTTTCTATGATTTCAGCAAGAGCAGCATATGCCTGCTCGGCGGGTTCTGCGTGAAAGACAAGGATGGGAATGACATTACCGCCCAATTCACCCCGACGCTGAAGTACCTCACAGTGCTGCTGATCCTGTACTCGGCAAAAGACTCCAACGGCATAATCAGCAATAAGCTCAACCGGCTCCTCTGGTCCTACAAATCGGAAGATTCAGCCAACAACAACAGAAATGTCCACATCAGCAAACTGCGTGGCATCCTCGGCAAGGTTGGCGACGTCTCAGTGTGCAACCGCAACAGATTCTGGAGCATCCGTTTCAGTGAAGGTACATCCTGCGACTACCTCGAAGTGATGAAGAAACTCGGCAGCAAACACTCGGCATCGGACGTCAATCCCATGCTTGAGCTGATGCTCAGAGGCATGCTGCTGCCGAACATAGAGCAGGACTGGGTGGACGGATTCAAGAGCGATTTCTCCAACAGGACCATAGATTTCCTTTCCGAGCAGATCAAGAGAACAGACCTGCCGGACGATGTGGTGATAAGGATTGCGGACATTATCTTCCAGCACGATTTCCTGAATCTCGAAGCGCTCAAGCACAAATGCCGCACTCTCTGCAATCAGGGCAAATCCGGACTCGCCAGATCGACTTACGACACTTTCAGCAAGGAATACAAAGACGCCATGGGAGAAAACTTCTCTCCGTCATTTAAGGATATAGCCGGATAATATCGGTATCGCAAACATTATAATTATCTACAATATGAAAAACCTGATCACAATTCTCTGCATGTCGGCCGTCCTGTTCGGCTGCACCGCAGTTCAGTCCGAAGACATTCCCCTGCCCGAGCATCCCCGCCCGGACTTCCAGCGTGAAGCTTTTGTCAACCTCAACGGCCACTGGGACTTCACGTTCGACCAGACCCTCGCTGAGGCA
>JAZQNI010000068.1:0-7120 GCA_045627265.1 Candidatus Cryptobacteroides sp. | reverse complement strand
CTGCATCGTTAAAAAATAATTGGAGGACACAGATATGAAAAATATAATCAAATCACTTGCCCTTGTAGCAGCAGCCGCTTTCGTGGCTTCCTGTGACCTTTCAGAATACAATCCGAACGAGTATGGCGAGGGTGCCGCCTTTGGCTCCGCTTCCGCCATCCAGCTTGCTTTGAACACATTCTACTACAGCGAACTTCCTAAGCTCTCTTCGGCTTATGACGGAGAGTTCGGCGAATCCGACTATGTCATCGCAAACTCCATGTCCGGAAGATACACTCAGGCATATTCTCCGGAAAACGTAGATGAATGGGCCAACTGGACCGACATGAGGAACATCAACTACTTCCTTCAGATGATGGATTCCGACGCCTGCGGTGTCACCGGAGACGTGAAGGACAACTTCGTGGGCCAGGGCCGTTTCTTCAGGGCCAAGATGTACTTCAGCTATCTCAAGAAATACGGAGACGTTCCTTACTATGACCACATGCTCACCGCCGTCACCAACGACGAATACAAGGAGCGCGACAGCCGCGACCTCATCATCAAGAAGATCAACGAGGACCTTGACTATGCTATCGAGCACATCACAGCTGAGAGCCCTGATGCTACCGGCCTCACCAAGTATGTCGCTGCATTCGTGAAGATGCGCGCCAACCTTTTCGAGGCTTCATTCCGCAAGTACAACAATGTCAATGCATCGGTTACAGGCGAATCATTCAAGAACTACAGCGTCGAGGACCTCTACAACGAGGCCATCAAGGCAGCCGAGGTCATCATGAACAGCGGCAAGTTCTCCCTCGTTTCCGACTATCGCAAACTCTTCACCAGCGATGCTCTCCAGAAGGATGAGGTCATCCTTGGAGCAGCCACCTCAAGCACTGTCATGGGAAGCCAGAACAGCAAATACAACTATGGCAACCAGAGGTCATTCGTACGTCCGTTCATCAACACCTTCCTCATGAAGGATGGCTCAGCCTATACCGCAAAGTCTGGTTATGCGACCGAGACCTTCGCCCAGGAGTTCGCAAACCGCGACCCTCGTCTTGCGAAGATCGTCAGGACCCCTGGCTACAAGTATGACGGCAAGGTCGTAGTTCCTGGAATCGCTGACATGAGTGCCCCTCTCGGCTACCAGATCATCAAGTTCAGCGTCGACTACTGCCCTGACGGAAATAACGATAAGACCGGCGGCGCCAACACCAACAGCGCCCCTGTATACCGCTATGCTGAGGTCCTCCTCTCATATGCTGAGGCGAAGGCCGAACTCGGACAGCTCACTGACGCTGACTGGGCCAAAACTGTCGGAGCGATCCGCCAGAGAGCCGGCATCACCGGAGGCATCTCTTCAAAGCCGACAACGGTCGATTCATACCTGAAGGCAAACTTCTATCCTAACGTGGACGATGCAGCCATCATGGAGATCCGTCGTGAAAGAGGATGCGAGCTCTGTCTCGAAGGCACCCGTGAGGATGACCTCCTCAGATGGGGTTGCGGAAGCACAATTGTAAATCTTGCTTGGGACGGTATCAACTTCCCTGCACTCGACACTCCGTTCGATGCTGACAACGATGGTGCAGCTGACTACTACTTCACAGCCGGCAATGCTCCTTCCGAGTATGCAGACATCGCAGTCAAGGTCAACGCACAGACCGGTCTCAATGCAGTGGCAAACGGATCAGTGATGAAACTCACCTATCCTATCGCCTCCACACTGAGATACTGGGCTGACAACAGGATCCTCGTTCCGATTTCCTACCTGACCATCGCTCAGTACAAGGATCACGGTTACACTATCACACAGAATCCTGGTTATTGATACCAGGATACTTAACCTTACTTATCGCTGGAAGCGGTTGGAGATTTTCCAACCGCTTCTTTTTTTGATAGCAATAATCCATCCCTGCGGAGACGATGATAAGCCTTTTTGCATATATTTGTAGTGAACAACACCTAAAAGCTATGACAAAGAGTACAAATGTTTTCATCAAGATCGGGATTGCCTTATGCGCAGTCCTCATTCTCTCACTATCTTGCTGCACTGTAGTGGACAACAGCGAGGTCGGCATCAAGTTCAAGAAATTTTCAGTCACCGAGCAAGGAAAACTCAAGACTACTCCGGTAAGCGGTTTCACGTTCTTCAATCCGATAACAACTTCAGTTTATACCTATCCTGTGTTCATTCAAAGGGTTGATTACCAGCCATTCAATGTCACAACGAAAGACGCTGCGGCATTCACTATGGATCCGGTCCTCGCATACCAGATCAACAGGGATATGGCAAGCGAAATTTTCTCGAAGTACAGGAAGGCGCTAAAAGACATCGAAGCCGGATACATGCGTACCTGTGTGTATGATGCTTACCGCATCACCGCAAACAATTACACCTCGGACGAGCTCATGGCCTCGCGTGCGAAATTCGAAGCGGAAGTCCGCGACATGCTTGACAAGTCGCTTGGAGTCGAGGGATTCATCGTCACCGAATTCACGTCCCAGATCACTCCGCCACAGTCACTTTCTGCTGCCATAGAAGCCAAGAACCAGGCCATACAGGAGAGCCTCAAGGCCGAAAACCTTGTCAAACAGGCCGAAGCCAACGCGAAGATTGCCATCGCCAAAGCTCAAGGAGAAGCTGAAGCTCTCCGCATCCAGGCCGACGGTGAAGCATATTACAACAGGACGGTGGCCGCATCGCTCAACGAACTCCTGGTGCGTCAGGACGCAATCGAGAAATGGGATGGAAAATTGCCTGAATACAATGGCGGTGGTGCACTTCCATTCATCAACCTCAAACAATAGGATAACACGCAACGGCAAAAAGAGATCCGTATCTACCGATGCAGGTCAAGCAACAGACGCTCCAGATCTGCAAGAGAGTTGTCCATCTCGCGAAAACGTTTCGGAAGCGCGCTCAGGCGCGCTAGTACGTCTGGCAACGGGCATGCATTACCTGTAGCGCGTTTGACCGTGTCCGGAAATTTTGCACTGTGCGCAGTTGCCAGGTAGAAGCCGGCGGCATCGAAGTCGCGCGCGGCAAGATATCCTGTAGCAGCATGCGGGTCCGAGAGGAATCCATGGCGTCCGTGTATTTCTGCTATGCCGGCCAGGATATCCTCATCCGTATATGCCTTCGCTGACAACATGGATGTCAGTGCCGCGAAATCATCACCGAAAAGGCAGGTCATCCGTTCAAAGTTGCTCGGGGCGCCGACGTCCATCGCATTGGCGAGCGTCCTCACCGAAGGACGTGGACTGTAGATCCCGTCTTCGAGATATTGAGGGACAACATCATTTGCGTTGGTCGCAGCAATGAAACGACGGACAGGAAGTCCCATCCTCCAGGCCAGCATGCCAGCCGTGATGTTGCCGAAATTGCCGCTTGGCACCACCACGTCCGGAGCGCCGTGTGAGCAGGACTTCTTCCACTGAGCCCACGCATGGAAATAGTAGAACGACTGCGGTATCCATCTGAGAATGTTGATGGAGTTGGCGCTGGTCACACGCACGTCAGCCCGAAAAGCCTTGTCGTTGAACACGGCCTTGACAAGAGCCTGGCAGTCATCGAATGAGCCGTCCACCGCGACGGGGTGGATATTCCCTCCGAGAGTGGTCATCTGGCTCTCCTGCAGCGGACTTACTCTTCCTTTTGGATAAAGCACAACTACGTCGACACCTTCCACTCCATGGAAACCGGCGGCGACAGCACTGCCGGTATCACCGGAAGTGGCAGTGAGAACGATGCAGCTGTCCTTGCTGAGCGCTCCCATCATGCCGCCCATGAAACGGGCGCCAAAGTCCTTGAACGCCAGTGTAGGGCCGTGGAAGAGTTCCAACACGCCGAAATCCTCTCCATCCAGCATCTTGAGTGGGCAGGAGAAATCATAAGCCTTCTGCACTACGCTGCGGATCGTGTCCGCAGAGAGGTCGTCACCGAAAAACAGGCTGGAGAGATACTCTGCCAGACATGCATATGAAACATCTGCGCAAGCCTCGACCCTGGCCAGATCCGCAGAAGGAATGCACTCCGGCAAGAACAAACCACCATCCGGAGCCAGGCCGAGGAATGCGGCCTGAGCAAGCGAAAACGGATGTTTCCGCTCATTGTCACGAGTACTGAAATATCTCATAATGTGATTCCCATCAATTTTGTTCCCTTGTTCGATACCTTGGATACGTACACTTCGCAGGCGATGCTCTTGGAATCGAAATGCTCCTTGAGGATATGCCCTGCCGATTCGGCAGTGTGACGGTTTTTGCAGAGAGCGAATACGGACGGTCCGGAACCGGAGATGTTCATCGCCAATGCTCCGCTGGCAAGAACCTTTGCACGGAGTTCGTCAAAACCAGGAATGAACTGCTTGCGGTACGGCTCTGCCACGAAATCCTGCATCGCCCGTCCCACAAGTCCGATATCACCCGAATACAGACCGGCCACGAGTCCGCCGACGTTGCCCCATTGCCTGACGGCGTCATGCATAGGGACTGCTTTTGGGAGAATCTCCCTGGCCTGCTTGGTCGAGACGACGATATGCGGATGTACCACGGCGCAATAGAAATTGCCCGGGACCGGCAGCTGTATGATGTCCAGAGGCTCATATCCACGGATAAGCGTGATTCCACCCATTATTGCGGGAGCCGCATTGTCGGCATGATACCCGCCGCTGGCCAGGTTCTCACCTTCCATCGCGCATTCCACCACCTCTTCCTCGCTCAGTGGGCAGCCAAACAGCTCGTTCATTCCGTAGGCCGCGGCGGCTGAGGATGCAGCACTGGACCCGATACCGGATCCGGGGTATATCTTCTGGCAGATGGTGACATCGATCTTCGCCTTCTGTCCGATTCTGCGAAGAAATTCCCTGACAACCGGGGTGATGACGTTATTCTCTATGTCATCCGGGATAGGCGTGTCCGTAAGGTTCTTGATGCTCAAGGAATCGCCTTCGCTTTGAGTGATCTCAATGATGTCACCGACCTCATCCAGGGCCAGTCCGATTACGTCGAAGCCACAACCCATGTTGGCAATGGACGCAGGAGCAAATACTCTGACTCTTTTCATATGATGTTTGTATTTAAAAAAAGGGCCCGCCTTCCAGGCGAGCCCGCTATGTTGTCACTTGACTACACGCTTAAAACTCTCGCCTGAATGCATTCATGCGGGTGCCTGTAGTGGTAGTGGTGGTGTATATCGCTTTCATACTTCTGCAATTATAAGAATAATATCCTGATAATCCAAATCATTGTCGGGAAATGAAACAGAGGCGACCTTCCGGCCGCCTCTGTCATTAATTATCAAAGGTGAGTATGGTATCAATATCCAGGATTCTGGGTGATAGTGTAACCGTGATCCTTGTATTCTTCAATGATTACATATGAAAGCGGAACGAGGATCCTGTTGTCAGCCCAGTATCTCAGTGTGGATGCGATAGGATAGGTGAGTTTCATCACTGATCCGTTTGCCACTGCATTGAGACCGGTCTGTGCGTTGACTTTGACTGCGATGTCTGCATACTCGGAAGGAGCATTGCCGGATGTGAAGTAGTAATCAGCTGCACCGTCATTGTCAGCATCGAACGGAGTGTTGAGTGCAGGGAAGTTGATGCCGTCCCAAGCAAGGCTTGCGAGGGTGCTTCCGCAGCCCCATCTGAGAAGGTCATCCTCACGGGTACCTTCGAGACAGAGCTCGCATCCCCTTTCACGACGGATCTCCATGATGGCCGCATCATCAACGTTAGGATAGAAGTTGGCCTTCAGGTATGAATCAACAGCCGTAGGCTTTGAAGAGATGCCTCCGGTGATGCCGGCTCTCTGGCGGATTGCTCCGACAGTCTTGGCCCAGTCTGCATCTGAGAGCTGGCCGAGTTCGGCCTTTGCCTCAGCATATGAGAGGAGGACCTCAGCATAGCGGTATACAGGAGCGCTGTTGGTGTTGGCGCCGCCGGTCTTGTCATTGTTTCCATCAGGGCAGTAGTCGACGCTGAACTTGATGATCTGGTAGCCGAGAGGGGCGCTCATGTCAGCGATTCCAGGAACTACGACCTTGCCGTCATACTTGTAGCCAGGGGTCCTGACGATCTTCGCAAGACGAGGGTCGCGGTTTGCGAACTCCTGGGCGAAGGTCTCGGTTGCATAACCTGACTTTGCAGTATAGGCTGAGCCGTCCTTCATTAGGAAAGTGTTGATGAACGGACGTACGAATGACCTCTGGTTGCCGTTGTTGTATTTGCTGTTCTGGCTTCCCATGACGGTGCTTGATGTGGCGGCTCCGAGGATGACCTCATCCTTCTGGAGAGCATCGCTGGTGAAGAGGGAACGGTAGTCTGAAACGAGGGAGAACTTGCCGCTGTTCATGATGACCTCGGCTGCCTTGATGGCCTCGTTGTAGAGGTCCTCGACGCTGTAGTTCTTGAAAGACTCACCTGTCACTGAAGCGGTGATGTTGTTGTACTTGCGGAAGGAAGCCTCATAGAGGTTGGCTCTCATCTTCACGAATGCAGCTACATACTTGGTGAGGCCGGTAGCATCAGGGCTCTCAGCTGTGATGTGCTCGATGGCGTAGTCGAGGTCCTCGTTGATCTTCTTGATGACGAAGTCGCGGCTGTCGCGCTCCTTGTATTCGTCGTTGGTGACGGCGGTGAGCATGTGGTCATAATAAGGAACGTCTCCGTATTTCTTGAGATAGCCGAAGTATATCTTGGCCCTGAAGAAACGACCCTGAGCTACAAAGTTGTCCTTCACGTCTCCGGTGACACCGCAGGCGTCGGAATCCATCATCTGAAGGAAGTAGTTGACGTTTCTCAGGTCACCCCAGTTGCTCCAGTTGCCTACATTGTCGGGAGCGTATGGCTGCGTGTACCTGTTGTCCATTGATGACGCAATGACGTAATCGGCTGCGCCGAACTCTCCGTCATAAGCAGAACCAAGCTTAGGAAGTTCGCTGTAGTAGAATGTGTTCAGAGCAAGCTGGATGGCGGAAGCGGAGCCGAAGGCGGCACCCTCGCCATACTCGTTCGGATTGTATTCTGAAAGGTCACAGGAAGCCACGAAAGCGGCTGCTGCTACAAGGGCAAGTGATTTGATTATATTTTTCATATCTGTGTCCTCCAATTATTTTTTAACGATGCAG
>JAZQNI010000067.1:0-14894 GCA_045627265.1 Candidatus Cryptobacteroides sp. | reverse complement strand
CGCTAACGATGACAAGGGACAGCTCTTCATGCATATCAAGGCGTTCGAGTATATGGTGCGCAGCGGCAAGCTCCACCACAACGTCAAGTTCATGTTCGAAGGGGAGGAGGAGATCGGCAGCCCGTCGCTTCCGGCATGGATCGCAGAGCACAAGGACCTGCTTGCGGCCGATATCTGCCTTGTCTCCGATACAACCATGATTTCGGAGAAGGTGCCTTCGATCAACTGCGGAATGCGTGGTCTGGCATATCTCGAGGTCAAGGTCACCGGACCGAACAAGGATCTCCACAGCGGCCATTACGGCGGTGCCGTGGCCAATCCTATCACGACTCTCTGCGAGATGATCGCGTCCCTGCACGACGAAGACGGCCGTGTCGCCATCCCGGGCTTCTACGATGACGTGGTCGAGCTTTCCGAGGCCGACCGTGCCCAACTTTCACGCGCGCCTTTCGATATCGACGAGTACAAGGCTTTCCTGGACATCGCCGAAGTGAAAGGGGAGAAGGGGTACACCACCATGGAACGTACGGGCATCAGGCCATGTCTCGATGTCTGCGGCATCTGGGGCGGCTATACCGGCGAGGGCGCCAAGACCGTCCTTCCTTCCGAGGCTCATGCCAAGATTTCGATGAGACTGGTGCCGAACCAGCTCAGCGGACATATAACCGAACTTTTCCTCAATCACTTCAAGTCCATCGCTCCTCCTTATGTCAAGGTCGAGGTCACTCCTTGCGAGGGCGGTGACGGATTCCTCATCCCGATCTCATCCGAGGCATACAAGGCTGCTTCCCGCGCAATGGCCGAGGTCTATGGCATCGAGCCTGTGCCTAGCCGTGGCGGCGGAAGCATCGCGGTATTGGCCGAAGTGCAGAAAATATTGGGGATCGACCCGCTGCTGATGGGTTTCGGCCTGGAGCGCGATACCATCCATTCGCCGAATGAGAGCTATCTGCTGAAGCAGTTCTTCGCCGGCATGGAATCCATCGCCCTGTTCTATCAGTACTATTGATTCTGCGGGACTCCAATTGTTTTTTCTATTGTTTGTTTGTACTTTTGTCAAATATTGGGTGCTTTGTTGCACTATCAAGTGTATTATCTTAATTATTAATTATTCGACTATGAAAAGTTTCAAACTGGCTGCGCTTAGCTTTACTGCGTTGGCGCTTATCGTTTCCTGTGGAGAAAAAGGTGGTTCCGAAGCTGAAGATCCGACAATTCACACGCCTGAAGAAAGCAAGGAGATCATCGCTGGTACATTTGCGGATTTCGCTGATTTCATTTCCAAAGATGATGCTCAGAAAGTGAATGATTTCTATGAATCAGTCAATGCTGCCATTGAGGACAGCAATACCTCGGGACTTGAAGAATGGGCGGAGGAGATCGTTGAAAAGATGGAAAAGTATTCCAACTATTATGCGACAAAGTCTGACGTCATTGAGGTTGAGGATCTGAATGCAGTGTACGATCTGTCATCTATCACCGGTCATTTGGAACTTAAAGGAAATTCATGGGTATGCACAGATGCAGATGACCTTAGCGTGAAGATGAAGGATAGCAAGGGAAATGACTGTGTGCTCACTCTCGTCGGTACAGGAAAGAAAGCTGAAATCTCCATCACTGATGTCGTGTCGGAGAGAATGTACGAAGACTATGACTACGATATGGATGGCGTGATTTCCGATTGGGAGAGAGGTGGATATTATAACGAAAACGGAGACTACGTCAAAGGTTATCGCGATAAGGAAAAGTATTCGGTAATTGTTCCGGAGCATATCGTCCTTACCATCAAGCGCGGTTCCGAGACATATGTGGATGTCAAGATCAACAGCTCATTCAATGTCAGCGGCACATTTGTTGTTGGCGACTATGAAATCAATGAGTCTGCTGTCAATGCTGCGGTTGCTTCAATCAATGGTGAAGCCAATGTCCTTGACTACAAGCTTGCTGTTTCTGATCTCAGCATGAAATCCGGCAAGGCTGTTTTTGATGCTGTCCTGAGCAAGGGCAAGGAAGAACTCGTCTCTATCCTTCTGGGTGCTGACGGATATAAGTTCGCAGATGATGATGTGGAAATCAATAAGATAACAGCCACAGCGGACGTTCTTGGTGAAGTACAGATCGATGGATATCTGAATTTCAATGCCGTCAAGGATCTGGAAATAGATTATAAAAATGAGGCGGATGTAAGAAAGAATCTGGCTATCATAAACGACAATCTGGATTTTGGACTTTATCTTGGGTCTGATTTGAGACAGGCATCAATCGAGTTCGTTCCTATCGCTGACGGGGAGTATTGGGATGCCAATCCTGTCATCGTATTTGATGACGGCACCAGCTATTCACTTGAGGAATATTTCGACGATAGAAAATTCTCAAAGACTATCGACAAATTGGAGGAAATCTTCTCGATTTTTGAAGTGCAGGAAGATTAGTTGAATCTTTGATTGCTCAGAGATGGCTTTCTGCAGTCAACTGAAAAGATGTCAGTCTGTCCTTGCCGCGCTTATGCTGTTTTCAGTCTTACCGGCTTCAGGACAGACTGATTCTCTTTCGTTGTCCATAGACAGCACGAAAGTGATTGCCAGAAGACATACTTCATCATTGAGAGGCCGTATTTCCAGTAATGTCACCTGGGACCTTGCTGTTTCCGGCGGAGCACCCAAACTGCTCGGCACGGCTGATCCGATACGCTTCGTCAACATGCTCCCGGGAGTCCAGACGGCTTCCGAATTCGATGGGGGTGTCCATATTCTGGGTACGGATGCATCCCATAATGAAATTTCCATTCAGTCGGTTCCGATTTATGGGAGCAACCATCTGTTCGGCCTTTTCTCGGTTTTTACCCCCTCGCATTTCAAATCAATGGAATATTCCCCTGACAACACCAGATCAGAGCGTTTGGGTGGAGTTGTCAATATGCTTCTTCCTGATTCAATTCCTGAGAAGTTTTCTGGGGATTTTTCCGTTGGTCCTCTGTTCGGACATGGCACGATACGGATCCCGTTCGGGCAGAAATCCGCATTGTATTCATCTGTCAGGCATTCTTTCCTCAATACATTTTATCGAGGCCGCATGAGTCTTGATGAAGGGGATGTCAGATATGGCTTCTCAGATTGTAATCTGACCTGGCTGTACATGCCGGACAGCAATGACAAGTTGTGGATTGATGGCTATTTCGGTTCGGACAAGGCTTCGATATATGAGAAGTTCATCACGGCTTCTCTAAGTGCGGATTGGGGTAACTCCATGGTGTCGGCTCACTGGAGGCATGACGGCGGTGATCATGTCATGACGCAGAGTGCCTACTTCAGCCATTATGGCTGTTATGCTGCGTTGGATCACGAAATCGTCCAATTGCATCTGCCATCTTCAATCAGCACTTTCGGCTATGACTTCAAGCTGGATGTCGGCGGCATGGATTTCGGGCTTGATGCAAGATTCCATGACGTGACGCCACAGTATTTGGAAACAGAAGAGGATCCGTCTGCCGGATCGCAGCATGCTTGGGAACTTGTTCCCTCAGTCTCATATGAAGGTGAGATTGCTTCTTCGATATCTTATGTCGCCGGCTTGCGTTCCCTTTTCTACCTTTCTCCGGAAGATGATTTTTATTTCTTGCCCGAACCTTATGTCGAAATCAGCGGGATGACCCGGTCAGGTGGAAACTTGTCCCTGAAATGCTGTTTGAAACGTCAGGTTTTATGCCGGACCGGAGTATCTCAGTCAGCTCTTCCCATTGAGTTCTATTATATGTCCGGCAAGTTATCCGCCCCACAGTCGGCATTGAGCATACGCACTTCATATGACAAGTCCCTGTTCAATGACCTCCTGTCATTGTCTGCCTCGGTATATTGTGCCCGCCTTTTCAATCAGGTGGAATATACGGGCATCATATATGATGTCCTTGATCCTGCATATGCCATTCCTGATATGCTCAGAGTTGGGAGAGGATTTAATTACGGCCTTTTCATGATGTTGTCGAAAAGGGCTGGGAAATTCACGGCTTGGGCCGGATATGCATTCAGCCGTTCCATGAGGACATTCGATGGTGTGAATGGAGTGGAAAGATACCCTTCTTCGCATGACAGGACACATGAACTGAACATAGTGTGTGATTATAAGACAGGAAGGTTTGACTTCGGAGCCGACTTCGTTGCTGCTACCGGTACTCCGTTCACCGCTCCGGACTATTTCTATATTTCTTCCGGCAGGGTGTTGTCACATTACAATTCCCACAATGCAAACAGGCTGGAGCCATATGTCAGGCTGGACTTTTCTGCCGACTGCCTTCTTGTCGATAAAGATTCTCGACAGTTTGGCGTCAATCTTTCAGTATATAACGTCCTGTGCAGACAGAATGCGATGTATCATAGGCTACGCGTCAGAGAGGAAGGATGCAGCTATGTGAAGAACACGTTCCTGGATATCAGGCTGATGCCGTCGTTGAGTTTGTTCTACAAGTTTTAGCATGATCCGTAAACTGTTTCATATCATTCTCCTGGCTTTGGTTGCTGTCTCCTGCGACGGCGACATTTTCTGTTCATCGGAACCCATGCTGGTCATTGACGGCTATATTGAAGATGGTGGGTTCCCTGTTGTCATTGTCACGACGACCTTGCCTGTGTCTGACAGAACAATTGGGGAAGAAGAATTACGTGACTGTGTTGCCAGGTGGGCGAAAGTAACCGTAAGTGATGGTGAGAAAGAAGTGATACTTACAGGTATGGTCAACAGGAAATATTTTCCGTCGTATATTTATACGACAGGAGACATGCGCGGGCATGTTGGGAAAACCTATCGTCTGGAGGTTGAATATCATGGGATGAAGGCAACAGCCGTAACTACCATACCTGAGTCCGGTTCAATTCAGAATATTGAAATCCAGAAGAGCCGTGATTCGGATTCACGGTATTTCCTTGAAGCATCATTCCATCGATCTTCCGATCCCGGTTCGCACTATGGCTTCTTCGTTCGACAGGAAAGCGATGGCGTGCAGTACAAGCCATCATTCCTTGGCCTCGTGGACGATTTTGCTGATAGATGGACAGTATATCCTCCTCAACCGGAGAAATGGTCAAATCTGAAACCGTATTTCGTGTCCGGATCGGTAGTGGATGTGAAATTATGCTCCATGGACGAGGAGTGTTTCCGATATTGGGAATCATTTACTGCCTTATCCTCCATGTCCGGCAATGTGCTTGTTCCTTTTGATGACAACCTTGTCTCCAACATTAGAGGTGGGGAGGGAATCTGGGCCGGATATGGCTCCGATGTTTATAGAGTTGTAATTCCATAGTCGGCAGACTGATTAGTAGATATGAATATGAGATTTAAGAATTTGTTATCTGTTGCCGTTTCACTGGTGCTTGTCGAAACGGCGTCCGGTCAGGTCTTTCACAATGATTTTTCAGTCAGTTCGGTCAACCGTCTGCCTATCCATTCCGAGATTGTCTCTTATGCTACTCCGGAGGCGGCGCTGGCCGGTGGCGTGTCATCGCGCGTGGTTTCGCTGAATGGAGATTGGAACTTCGCATTCAAGTACGAATCCGCCCCGATCTGCGGAATCGACGAGCAGTGGCAGCCAGACGATGCCGATCATACCTCATGGGGCACAATCGACGTTCCTTCCTGCTGGGACATGAGGGGACATGGTTTCCCTATCTATACCAATGTCAATTATCCCTTCACCTATGCTCCGCCGACCATTCCGGGAGATGTGCCTGTCGGCTACTATGTCAGGACCTTCAGCGTCCCAGGCGAATGGATCGAGAACGATTACAGGATCAAACTTGGTTTCGGAGGCGTCTATTCGGCATATTATGTCTGGGTGAACGACAAGTTCGCCGGCTATGCCGAAGACAGCTGCCTTGAGTCTGAATTCGATATCTCCAAACTTCTCCGGGAAGGGGATAACGTTTTGAGAGTTAAGGTCTTGAAATATTCCGACGGAAGCTATTTCGAGGATCAGGACCACATGCGCATGGGCGGCATATTCAGGGATGTCTGGCTTGCCGCCGAGCCGCACAGGGCGATACAGGACTTCAAGGTGCAGACTGTATTCAAGGACGGCGACTACACCCGTTCCGAACTCAAGGTCCGTCCCGTGCTCGCAGACCATTGGCAGGACTACGGCGGCTGCACTTTCCGCTGCAAACTTTATGACAAGGATGGCACGGAACTGCCTCTGGAAGGCAACGAGGCGTCGGCCGAAACTCTGTCCAAAGGCCTTTTCGTCGGCAACGACGAGATCCCGTACTGCACCCTGTGCTTCGATATCGACCATCCGCGTCTCTGGACGGCCGAGACTCCGGAGCTTTATACTTTGGTCGTCTCGCTGACGGATGCCGATGGCAGATGCCTCGACGCCCGCAGCTGCAAGGTGGGATTCCGCGAAGTGCGCATCGACGGCGGACTGTATCTGGTTAACGGCCAGCCTGTCAAGTTCATGGGCGTGAACAGGCACGACCATTCTGACTTGAACGGCAAACGCTGCACCCGCGAGGATATCTTGCGGGATGTTCAGCTGATGAAACGTTTGAACATCAATGCAATACGTACATCCCACTATCCGGCTGACCGCTACTTGTACGAGCTGTGCGACGAATACGGCCTCTATGTTATGGACGAGGCCAACATCGAGACCCACAAGGTCGAGGGCAAGTTCAGCAAGAGTCCCGAGTGCGCGAACGTATTCCTCGAAAGGTTCAGCCGCATGGTTACCAGGGACTTCAACCACCCATGCGTGATCTGCTGGTCTTTGTGCAACGAGGCCGGCTACGGGTCGGCGCACGAAGCTGAGCTTGGCTGGAGCCATTACTATGACCCGGGACGTCCTGTACACGTATATGACTGGTATTTCGATTCATACAAGGTCGATATGATCGACCGCCAGTACATGCCGCTCGACGAGGCCCTCGAGCTCGCGGACAACCCTCCGCTCGACCAGCCTTTCGTCATGGCGGAGTACATGCATTCGATGGGCAACAGCACCGGCGGCATCTGCGACTATGTGCGTGCGTTCTACGACAAGCCGCGCATGTGCGGCGGATTCATCTGGGACTGGGCGGACCAGGGCCTGGCCGCAAAAGACTCTTCCGGCATCTTCTATTGGGGTTACGGCGGCGATTTCGCTCCTGCCGGCACTCCGAATGACTCCAATTACAGCATCAACGGCATCGTGAGCCCGGACAAGTCCCTGAAACCTGCCTCCGTCGAAGTGAAACACGCATATCAGCCGCTTGTGGTCGAGTTCGACGCCGACGACCCATGGACCGTGACCATCACCAACCGCAATTCGTTCGCGACCACTTCACGCTATTCGTTCGAATGGTTCGTCACCTCGTCTGTCAATGGCGATGGCCCTGCGACCCGCTTCGATGTGCCTGTCATCGGCCCGCGTTCGAGTGCTGTAGTGAAAATCGACCCTTCCCGCAAACTCAGGCTGAAAGGGGACAGCTATCTTACTGTCCGCTACTCGCTCGCAGAACCGTCTCTCTATGCAGATGCCGGATTCGAAGTCGGCAGATACCAGACTCTCCTCCGCAGGGAGGAGGCTGCAGGGTTCGAATTCTGGCCAGTTGCTGCCTCGCTCAGCGGCACTCCGGCCGATGCCTTCAGCCTTGCTGTCGGCAGGTATAGCGCCAAGATCTCGTTGGCCAGCGGTCTGCTGACCTCATATGCCAAAGATGGCCGTGAGATGCTAGTTTCTCCGCTCGAACCGAACTTCTGGAGGGCGTCCACCGACAATGACAGAGGCTGGACCAAGGAACTGCGGTACTGGTCGGACGTCAAGTGGTCGTCCGTCGCCGTGTCGACCGACAATACGGGAGTGCAGTCCACTCTCAAGACCGCCGAGGGTGTTGTGCTCAAACTGCATTATTCGATGGGACGTTCCGGAGAACTGCATGTGGCATATGACCTTTCCATTCCGGACGAGCTTCCTGAACTCATCAGGGTCGGTCTGAGGACGATTGTGGCATCAGGAAGCGATGCTGTGAGCTATTTCGGCCGTGGCCCTTGGGAAAACTACAGTGACAGGAAGGAAGGCTCTGCAATCGGCCTGTATGAGGCCAAGGCGGGCGAAATGCTCTTCAACTATGTCTATCCTCAGGAGAACGGCAACCATTGCGATGTCGCCTGGCTCAAGCTTGGTGACCTGAGGGTAGATTCCGAGTCTGAAAACGGTCTGTCTGTGTCTGTTTGGGACGCCACCCAGGAATCTCTCGATTCGGCAAGGCACATCAATGAGATCGAGCATCTGCCAGCAGGCAGAT
Organism: Candidatus Cryptobacteroides sp.; assembly: GCA_045627265.1. Lineage (GTDB taxonomy): Bacteria > Bacteroidota > Bacteroidia > Bacteroidales > UBA932 > Cryptobacteroides. Next base: position 6,621 of record JAZQNI010000067.1, on the reverse strand, counting down.
ATACGCTCAACCTTGACGGATTCCAGACAGGAGTTGGCGGTACCAACTCCTGGTCACCAAAAGCAGCCCCTACCGATCGGTACAGGCTGCTTGACAAACACTATAGTTATTCTTTCAGGATGTCTTTCTAGACTATTCGACACCACCGCCGAGGGCGCGGTAGAGGGATATCATACCGTCGATCTCGTCGTACTGGTCAGATACCTGGAGAAGTCTTGCGGAGAGCAGCGACTGCTGCGCCGTGAGGACTTCGAGGTATGTGGCACCGCTGTTGTGCATCAACTGCTCCGTGCTGTTGACCGCACTCTGCAGGTCCTTGATCTGCTGGATCCTGATATCGGTCTTGCTTTGCGCTGACTGGCATTTGCCGATGGCATCGTTCACCTCTGCACCAGCCACCAGGATGGCCTGCTCGAAGGCCATGAGAGCCTCTTCCTGCTGAGCCTTGGCGACGGTCAGACCGGCGCGGTTGCGGCCTGCATTGAATACCGGCTCGGTCAGTGCGGCTCCGATGCTGGTGAGCAGGTCTCCAGTCGAGAGACCGAATTCACCATTGAACTCAAGCTTCGGGTAGAAGGCTGATCTTGCGATGGCGGTGTTGTAGAACGCTTTCCTGAGATCAAGCTCCGCGCTCATCACGTCAGGACGGCGTGAAAGCAGCTCGGACGGCATGCCGACAGCGAGGTTCATAGGGATGGCTGATTTCTTGAATTTGCTTCTCTCTACGTGCTGAGGCTCCCTGCCGAGAAGCAGGCAGAGGGTGTTTTCCATCTCCCTTATCTGGTAATCGAGGTCGAAGAGCGATGCTTCGATGGAGCAGCTGTTGGCCTCGGTCTGGGCGACAGACGCCTCGTTGGTCATGCCGGCTTCCTTCATCGCCTTCATGATCCTGACGTTCTCCTTCCAGTTCTCAGCTGTCCTCATTGAGATGTCCATCTTGCTGTCGAGCATCTGAAGAGAGTAGTAGGCTCGTGCGATGGAAGCTATGAGCTCGGTCTCGACGCTTCTGCGATAGACCTGGCTCTGCTCGTAGTTTGCTTGTGCCATGCGTTTCGAATTGGTGAGGTTGCCGCGTATGTCGGCCTCCCATTTCGCGCTTGGTGCTATCCTGTATGATGTGGCGAACCCGCTTTCCCCGAGCTTGTTGAGCGTTATGCTCGGGTTTAGGGCGGCAGAAGGGAGCATCGACAGTCTGGCCACTCTGAGGGCCGCTTCTGATTCGATGACGCGCTGCGCCGCGATCTGCAGGTTGCGGTTGTTGTCCAGTCCTTCCTGAATCAGCGCCTGAAGCATCGGGTCAGTGAAGAAATCTCTCCAGCCGATTGCGGCTACCGAATTGCTGTCGGTGCACTCGATTCCGTACGCATTGTCGATGACATCGACTTCAGGCCTGGTGTATTCTTTGTAAATCGAACAGCTGCATGCCATGAAGGCTGCCGCCGACGTCGTTATGATTGCTTTGACAATTCGCATTGTTCTTTGAATTTCTTAGGTGACAATTTCTCCTGTGCCCATTCGAAGGCGATGAACAGCGACGGCACCAAGAAGAGTATGCCGAGCGTACCGATGAACATGCCGCCGATCACGCCGGCACCGAGGGTGTTGTTGCCGTTGGCTCCGACTCCGCTGGCGAGCAGCAGAGGGAAGAGGCCGACGATCATGGTGAGGACGGTCATCATGATAGGGCGGAAACGCTCCTTGGTGGCGTAGAGGGCAGATTCTGCGAGTCCCATGCCGCTTCTGCGCTTCATTACGGCGTACTCCGTGATGAGGATGGCAGTCTTGGACAAGAGTCCGATAAGCATGATCAGACCGGTCTGGAGGTAGATGTTGTTCTCCAGCCCGAGTATCCTGGCGAGCCAGAAGCTGCCGCAGAGTCCGAACGGAATGATCAGGAGCACGGCGAACGGCAGCAGATAGCTCTCGTACAATGCGCAGAGGATGAAGTAGATAAGGGCGAAGCAGATGATGAAGATGATCATCGTGTTGTTGCCGGAAGCCGCTTCCTCACGGGTGATGCCTCCGAAGTCGTAGCCGTAGCCTACAGGGAGGTACTCGGCTGCCACTTCCTGGATGGCCTTGATGGCGTCTCCGGAAGAGTAGCCGTCCGCTGCGCGGCCGTTGACCTTGGTGCAAGGGAAGAGGTTGAAGCGGCTGGGGTTCTCAGGCGCATAGATCTTGGTCAGGGTCACGAACTGGCTCACAGGGGCCATCTCGTTGCCGATCCTGACATAGATGTTGTTGAGGGCCTGCTTGTCCACGCGATATTTCGGATCCGCCTGGACCATGACCTGGTACAGTTTCGTGAAGCGGTTGAACCTGGTGCTCATCCTACCTCCAAGATATCCGTTCAGCACGGAAAGGACGTCGTTCGGAGATACTCCGGCCCTTTTGCACTTGGCTGCGTCCAGGTCGATCTGGTACTGAGGATAGTTGGCTTTGAAGGAGGTGTTTGCGGATCCGATCTCCGGCCGTTGGCGGAGTTCCTTGATGATGTTGTCCGTGACTTCGCTGAGCTCGTTGATGTCACCGCCCTTCCTGTCCTGGACGTACAGTTCGAATCCGTTGGATGTTCCATATCCAGGAATCATGGCAGGAGTGAATACGAAGAGGTCGGCATCGTTCATCTCGGTGGAGTAGTTCTTGATCCTCTCAGAGATTGCATCGACGCTGTTTTTCTTACCCGGTCTCTCGCTCCAAGGGATGAGACGGATGGTGAATGCGCCATGGGTCGGACCAGTGCCGCCGAGCATGCTGAATCCTGTCATGGCTTCATAAGCCCTCTTGACGTCGATTCCTCTGACGATGTCATCCTCGACTCTGTTCATGATCGAACTGGTGTATGACAGCGAGCTTCCCGGCTTGGTTGTGACGTCGATTCGCAGGACTCCCATGTCCTCCTTAGGGATGAGTCCGGTCTTGGTGACCTTGAGGTTGTAGACCATCAACGCGATACCTGCCACAGCGATGATCGGAGCCACCCATCTGTGATGGAGGAAGAACTGCACAGCTTTGAGATACTGTCTCTTGACTGCCTCGAATCCGGTCTCGAAGGCCATTCCCAGCCTGCTGAAGAATCCTCTCTTCATGCCGTTTTCATCCTCTTTCGGCATGAGCCACATTGCGCACAGGGCGGGGGCGAGCGTAAGGGCGTTGATGGCGGAGATACCGACTGATACGGCCATCGTGATACCGAACTGGGTGTAGAACGTTCCGGAAGTGCCTCCCATCATCGAAACCGGGATGAACACGGCCATGAACACCAATGATGACGTGATGAGTGCGGACGTCACGTTGTTCATTGCGGTGATCGCTGCGCTTTTGCTGTGTCTTTCTCCTCCGTCGAACTGTGCCTGAACCGCCTCGACAACGATTATGGAGTCATCGACCACGACTCCGATACTCAATACGAGAGCGAACAGGGTCAGGAGGTTGATGCTGAATCCGAATAAGAAGAGGAACAGGAATGTACCGATGATGGAAACCAGGGTCGCGATCAACGGGATGAGGGTCGCGCGTCCGTTCCTGAGGAAGATGAACACGATCAGGATAACGAGCAGGATTGCTTCGAGCAATGTCCTGATCACGTTTTTGATCGAAGCGTAGAGGAAGTCGTTGGAGTTGGAGAGGACGGCCATCTCGAGGTCGATAGGGAAGTCCTTCTCCGCCTGCTTGAGGTATTTCTCGACCGCGTTGATAACTTCTGTCGCATTGGATCCCGGACTCTGGAAAACAGAGATCGACGAGCTCGGACATCCGTTCAGCTTGCCGATGAAACTGTATGACGTTGCGCCCAGTTCGACTTCGGCCACGTCCCTCAGTCTGAGGATTTCACCGCTTGGCAGGGCTCTGATGACGATGTTCTCGAATTCCTCCGGTTTCTCGAGCCTTCCCTTGTATCTCAGGGCATACTCGTAGGTGTTGTCGGAATTCTCGCCCAACGAACCGGTCGCTGCCTCGATGTTCTGCTCGTTGAGGGCGGTCATGACATCCTGCGGGATAAGCTTGTATTGTGCCATGACATCCGGCTTGAGCCAGATACGCATCGAATAGTCAGCTCCTCGGACCTCGACGTCGCCCACTCCCGGAATACGGGAGATTGCAGGTACGAGGTTGATCTTGAGATAGTTGGCTATGAATTCCCTGGAGTATGATGAATTCGGGCTGTAGAGGCCGACCTGGAGAAGCATGTTCGTCTGCTTCTTGCGGACTGTGACACCGAATTCGTTTACTTCGGATGGCAGGGAGCGTGTGGCGCGGCTGACGCAGTTCTGCACGTTGACCGCATCCATGTCCGGGTTGGTGCCCTGCTTGAAGAATACCTGTATGTTGGCCGTTCCGCTGTTGGTCGCGGTCGAATACATGTATGTCATGTTCTCGACTCCGTTGATCGCTTCCTCCAGAGGGACGATGACGGACTTGAGGACTGTCTCGGCGCTTGCTCCCGGATATGTCGTGCCGACGTTGACGGTCGGAGGTGCGATGTCAGGATATCTCTCGATAGGCAGTGATGCGAGTCCGATAAGGCCTCCGAGCACGAGGATGATCGAAATCACTGTGGAGAGGACCGGACGGTCGATGAAGGTCTTGATGTTCATCCTAGTCCTCCTTTCTGATTGAAATCTTGTCTCCGTCGCGTATGATGCCGACGCCCTCGGTGATGATGGTGTCACCGGCTTCCACTCCGCTCTCGACTACGTATTCCTTGCCGTTGGAGATCTCGAACACGTTGATGATCTTGGATTTTGCTACGCCGTCCTCGTATTTGTAGACATAGATCTTGTCCTGGACTTCGTAGGTGCAGCTCTGCGGGATCACGATGCATCCGTCATGCTCGTAAGGGATCAGGACGTTTCCTGAACCACCTGAGAGCAGGAGGCGCTTGCTGTTCGGGAACTTGGCCCTGACCGAGATCGCGCCCGTGGTCTGGTCGATGATACCGCTGATCGCCTCGATTCGTCCGGACTGGTCGTACAAGGTACCGTCAGACAGCTTCAGGCTGATGTCCGGCATGTTCTGGAGCACGTTGTCGAGACTTCCGAACTGGCGGCTCAGCGAGAGGACCTGGCTCTCGGTCATAGAGAAGTACACGTACATCTCGGAGTTGTCGGATACTGTGGTGAGAGGGGTGGCGTCGGTCGGGCTGACCAGGGTTCCAACCCTGAACGGCAATGTGCCGACCACTCCGTCGGCCGGGCTCTTGACCACCGTGTATTCGAGATTGTTGCGTGCGTTGATCTCGTTGGCCTGGGCGAGCTCCAGCTGGGCTTTCTCCTTCGCCAGCGTCGTGCGGGCGAGCTGGAACTCGTAGTCGGAGATGATGTTCTGCTTGAAAAGGTTCTCCTTGCTCTCCAGGGTGAGGGAAGCGGCTTCGACCGCCGCCTTGGCCACGTTCACGTTTGCAATCGCGGTCTCCAACGCAGCCTGATACTGTACCTGGTCGATTATGAACATCGGCTTGCCCTTGCCGACGAACGATCCTTCCTTGACGTAGATGTCCGTGATGTATCCGGACACCTTCGGGCGTATGTCGATATCCTGTTTTCCTCGTATGGTGGCCGAATATGTCGAACTCAACTCGCGTGAAGTCGGCTCGAGCACCATTACCTTGTATTCCCTGGTCTTGCCTGCAACCTTGGTCTCCTTGCAGCTTGTCGCTGACAGGGCCATGACCGCGGCCACGGCAAGGCATAAACAACAATTAAACCTTCTCATCTGTTGCTTCTGTGTTATTTTATTACTCCGAGTTCTTTTCCAACCTTGATGAATGCTGCGATCGCCTTGTCGAGATGCTCCTTCTCGTGGGCGGCTGAGATCTGCACTCTGATCCTTGCCTGTCCCTTAGGCACGACAGGGTAGTAGAAGCCTGTCACGAAGATGCCTTCTTCCGCCATCTTGGCTGCGAATTTCTGGCTGAGCGGTGCGTCGTACAGCATTACAGCGCAGATTGCGGACTGGGTCGGCTTGATGTCGAATCCTGCGGCCATCATCTTCTCGCGGAAATAGACCACGTTGGACTGCTGCTTGTCGTGGAGTTCGTTGCTCTCGGCGAGGATCTTGAACAGCTCGATTCCCGCTCCGACGATCATAGGAGGAAGGGAGTTGGAGAAGAGGTATGGACGTGATCTCTGACGGAGCATGTCGATGATCTCCTTGCGACCGGTGGTGAATCCGCCGACCGCGCCGCCGAATGCCTTGCCGAGCGTGCCTGTGTGGATGTCGATCCTGCCGTAGCAGTCGAACTGTTCGGCGACTCCTCGTCCGGTCTTGCCGACGACTCCGGCGCTATGGCTCTCGTCGACCATCACGAGAGCGTCATATTTCTCCGCAAGGTCGCAGATCTTGCCCATAGGCGCGACGTTGCCGTCCATTGAGAACACACCGTCGGTGACGATGATGCGGAATCTCTGGGCCTGGGCTTCCTGCAGGCAGCGCTCGAGGTCTGCCATGTCGGCGTTGGCGTAGCGGTAGCGGACCGCCTTGCAGAGTCTCACGCCGTCGATGATGGATGCGTGGTTGAGCGAACCCGAGATGATGGCGTCCTCAGCTGTGAAGAGAGGCTCGAACACTCCGCCGTTGGCGTCAAAGCAGGATGCGTAGAGGATGGTGTCCTCGGTGTGG
>JAZQNI010000066.1:0-68664 GCA_045627265.1 Candidatus Cryptobacteroides sp. | reverse complement strand
CTTATGTTCGAATGACGCTTGCGGCATTGGCCGTGGGTGCTTTTGCCGCAAGCGGGCATGGGCTCGCGAAAGGGGAGGGGCCCCGCTTGCGGGGAGGCCCTGCGGCGGCAAAAGCACCCCCGGCCGATACTGCCGCAACGGCTCCTGGATGCCGCCCCCTATGTTTTTTCATTTTTTTGTTATATTTGTAAGATAAATTTTTACAACTATGATCAATATCAAGGGACTTGTAGCCGCTCCGTTCACGGCATTCAAAGAAGACGGCACACTAGACATCGAAAGAGTTGCATTCCAGCAGAAATACTATAAGGACAATGGCATAACAGGCGTTTTCGCCTGCGGAACCACAGGAGAAGGCTCAGCACTGACGATGTGCGAGAAGAAAGCCCTCCTCAAGGAATGGTGCAGATACAAAGACGATAATTTCGCCGTAATCGGCTTCCTTGGAGGTACCAGCACGATGGAATGCATCGACCTTGCGAAGTTCGCACAGGAATGCGGCGCCACCGCAGTGGCCATGACCGCTCCTTACTACCAGAAAGCCGCCAACGTCAAGGACCTGGCACTCACACTCGCAGAAGTGGCTTCAGCCGTGCCTGAGATGCCGTTCTTCTACTACCACATCCCTTGCCTGACCCACGTCGAGTTCAAGATGTACGCTCTCCTGAAAGAGGTGGATGCACTCATCCCTAACTTCGCCGGCATCAAGTACACCTTCGAGGACATGATGGACTTCCAGCTCTGTCTCAACTTCAAGGATCACAAATACAACATGATGTGGGGACGCGACGAGATGCTCCTCGAAGCCCTCGCCATCGGTGCCGAGACCTTCATCGGCAGCACCTACGGCTACAACGCCCCGATCTACACAGAAATCATCAAAGCCTACAAGGCCGGTGACATGAAACTCGCCGCCGACCTCCAGTATGAAGCCTGCAAGATTATCGAATATCTCGGAAAATACGGCAACGGCTCAGGAAAAGCGTTCATGAAAGCCGCAGGATGCGACCTCGGGCCGACCAGACGCCCGTTCCACACTCTCACCGCCGAAGAATACGCAGCATTTACAGAAGACCTCAAGAGCTGCCGCTTCGAAGAGTTCAAATGCCGCGTGAAATAATCATGCAGAACGGCTTTCAATAGCCGTATCTCCGCCTGAAACCGAACACCAGAGCTGCCGACATCACAAATGCGAGCAGCTCTGCTGCATTTACGGAGTACCATATGCCGTCGATGCCGAAAAGATGCGGCAGCACGAACACAGCGCCGAGCTCGAACACCAAAGTCCGGACAAACGCGGCGACGGCCGACACAACACCGTTGTTCAGAGCCGTGAACCAGGCGGAAGTGAACATGTTGAAACCGCAGAGCAGGAAGCTGAGCATGTAGATATGCGTCGCATGCGTGGCCAGGTCGCACAAGGACTGGTCGTAGCCGACAAATATCCTGGATATCATCCGTGCGCTGCATTCGGCTGTCAGAGTCAGACACAAGCCCCCGAGCGCAATCAGAGCCAGGCTCTTGTGCAGGAGGCTCTTCATCTCGGCCTTGTTCCCCGCCCCGTAATTGAACGCGACGACCTGCGAGATGCCCATGTTATAGCCGATGAACACAGCGCCGAACGTGAAGCCGAGATACATGATGATTCCGTACGCCGACACGCCATCCGCCCCGATATACTTCATCAGCTGCCAGTTGTAGCAGATGCTGACTATGTTGAGCGCGATGTTTCCGACGAACTCCGACATGCCGTTGGTGCAGGACTGCGCGACGCTCCGCCAGTCGACCTTGCTCCTGACCAGCCGCAGTTGGGTGGTGTTGCGACGAGAGGAGAAGAACAGCAGAGGATAGAATCCCCCTATGAACAGGGACAGCGCGGTCGCTACTGCGGCTCCGGTCAGCCCCCACTTGAACCAGACGACGAAAAGAGCGTCAAGACCAATGTTGGTGACTCCGCTCGCAATGCTCATCGCTGTGCCGAGTTCCGGCTTCTCCGCCACCATGAAAAATGGCTGGAAAGCCATCTGGAGCATGAAGAACGGGAGTATGCACATCAATATCCTGCCGTAGACGACGGCATAAGGCAGCATTCCCTCGTCGGCACCGAGCCAGGACGCAATCTGTGGCATCAGGATGAAAAGAAGTACTGCTATCAAGCTCCCGCCGATGAGCGTCAGCCTGACCAGCATCGAGAAGATGCGGTTGGCCCTGTCCGGATCACCCTCGCCGAAAGTCTTGGACACCAGAGCGCTGCCGCCCGAACCGACCATCAGCCCAAGAGCGCCGACAACAGCTATCGCCGGCCATATCAGGTTCATCCCGGCAAAGGCTTCGCTGCCCGCGAAATTGGATATGAAGAAGCCGTCCACGATGCTGTAGACTGATGTAACAAGCATCATCAGCACCATGGGCAGCATCGTTCTCACGATGCGTCTGTAGCCGTAATGTCCGGAAAGTTCTACCTTCATCTGCCTGCAGAATAGCGGGCTTCAAGCACCTTGGCGATCTCAGCTCTCCTCTCGAGAAGATAGCTGTCCGTCTGCTCCGGAGTGAAGCCGGCCACGTTCTGAAGCAGGGGCAGGTTGAGGAATGGAGCGGTGACGAGTGCCAGTACGGTGTTGTAGATGTCTGCCATGGTGCATTGGGACGCCTTGCCGTTGGAAATGCATTGATCGAGCCGCTTGGAGTGCATCTCGATGCTGTCCTTGCATATCGTATCGACGGTCTCCTTGTAGCGCAGCAGGAACTCCGGATGCGTACGGGAGATGTCGCTGAGCAGGAACGGCAGCCTGCGGTTGTCGTCCAGCTTGTCGAAGATCACGAGGGCGGCGTCGATGGCCACGCTTACGACATCGCCATCGTCATGCATTATCGGTTTCAGGCTCTTGAGCAGCTCATATACATGATTGTCCAGAATCTGTATGAAGAGCCGCTCCTTGGTCCTGAAATAATAGTTCACCATGGCGTGGGTGACTCCGGCGCGTTTTGCTATCACCGCAGTGGAGCTGGCATCGTAGCCATTTGCGAAGAATTCCTCTTCGGCCGCCTTGAGTATTTCTTCTTCCTTTGTCATTTTCTTTCCTCAACTTGTGAAAAGTCAGGCAAAGTTAGCACAATTTGTCGTTTTTCCGGTGGAAGATCTTGTAAACGACCGGCACCACGATGAGTGTCAGCAGGGTGGACAGCGCCATACCGCCGATGATGACCCAGCCGATGCCGTTCCTGAGCTCGGCGCTCGATCCGGACGCAACCGCCACAGGAATCATTCCGATGATGGTCGAGAGGGCCGTCATCAGGATAGGCCTGGTACGCAGCTTGACCGACTCGATCAGCGCATCATCGACCGCATATCCGGACGCAAGCCTGTCGTTGGCGAAGTCCACCAGGAGGATGGCGTTCTTGGCTACGAGACCTATCAGCATCACAAGTCCCAACATGGCGTAGATGTTGAGCGAGGTTGCTGAAAGCGCGAGGGCCAGGATAGCTCCGAAGATGGAGAACGGGATGGAGAACATCACCACGAGAGGATCTATCCAGTTGTTGTACAGCAACACCAGGGACAGGTACATCAAGATGATGGACAGCAATATTGCAATGGCGAACACGCTCATGGAGTCGGACATGGACTTCATGTCACCGACGGTCTCGATGGAGATGCCCATCTGCTCCGCCTTGTCGCTGACTGCATCGAGGAACTGTCCGGAAGCCTCGCCGGCCGAGATGCCGACCACGTTGGAACTGATGGTCACGCAAGGGTTGCGGTTGAAACGCTCGAGACGGTTCGGGCCCGTGCCCACACGGACCTCGGCGAACTGGTCGAGGGTGATCCTGCTGCCCTGCTGGTTGATGAAGCTCAGGCCGGCGACGTCGTCCACGTTGCTGCGGTAGAACTTGTCTGCGCGGATGTTGATGTTGTATTCGTAGTCATCACGCACGAATTTCATGGTCGAATTGCCCTGGAAGGCCATCTGGAGCGTCAGGCCCACGTTGTCGAGCGACAGGCCGAGAGCGGACATCTTGTCCCTGTCCACGATGACCTCGACCTCAGGTCTTCCGTTGCCGGAAGAAAGATGCTGCTGGAGCGTGCCCGGGATGTCCTTCATCGCTGCAAGGGCGTATTCGCTGAACAGGGTGACGGAGTCGGCGCGGCTTCCGGAGAGCACGTACTCGATGTCGGCGCTGTTGCCCGAACCATGGAGCGAAGCCGCATGTACGTCCACCTTGGCATCAACAAGATAGTTGGTGAGTTCGCGGCGCAGGCCGGAAATGTACAGGTGCACGGACTTGTCACGCTCTGACGGCGGTACCATCTTGACCTTCAGCTCGGCGAGGTACGGGGTGCCCTGGTTGCTCTCGTTGTTGCTGTTGGTAAGACCGACCATGGACACGACCTCTACTATTTCCTTCTGGCTCAGGAGCCAGGATTCGGCCTTGGCAACCTGCATCGAGGATTCCTCGATGGAGATGTCCTTAGGCATCTCCAGGATTACGGAGAACTCGCTCTGATCCACCTTCGGCATGAACTCGAAGCCCACGAAACCCATAGGGAAAAGAGAGCAGACGAGCACTGTGATGACTATCACGGTGATGCCCACCCAGCGCTTGTGTGCAAGAGACTTGCGGAGCAGGCCGGAAACGGAGTCGGCGAAGGCGCCGATCTGCTTCTCGAACCAGAGCATGGTCCTTCCCCATACGGTGCCGGAGTCGAGCGTATCCATCTTGCCGAAGCGCGAAGTGAGCAGCGGAACGAGGGTCAGCGCAGACAGGAGGCTGAACAGGATGGAGAAGATGATCACACCGCAGAACTGCCGCAGGATATCGGACACGAGGCTGTTGGTAAGGGCGATAGGCAGGAACACGATGACGAGCACGATAGTCACGGTGATGACTGTGACACCGATTTCGTTCATTGCATCCAGGGTGGCCTGGAGCGGTTTCTTGCCCATTTCCATATGGCGGCAGACGTTCTCGATGACGACGATCGCGTCATCCACGAGCACGCCGATCACCACGGACAGTCCGAGCAGGGACATGATGTTCAGGGTGAAGTGGAAGAGCTGCATGCCGATGAAAGAGCCGATGAGCGACAGAGGCACGACAAGCATCACTATGAGGGCGTTCCTCCAGTTGTGGAGGAAGATGAGTATCACGAGCGTGACGAGCAGGATGGCCAGCAGCAGGTCCTTGAGCACGGAGCTGATGGACTCGCGGGTGAAGTTGGAGGTGTCGGCCACGGTGATGATGTGCAGGTCCTCTGCAGCGTATTTCTGCTCGAGGCTTGCAACCGTCTCAGCTACCTTGTCGCTGAGTTCAATCGCGTTGGCGTCCTCCTGCTTGAAGATGTTGATGAGCACGGCCTCCTCACCGTTGACGCGTGCGAGGGCGTTGACGTCGGCGGCAGTCTCGACCACGTCCGCGATGTCACTCAGACGCAGCTGGGTACCGTTCGGAAGCGTCATCAGCACGAGGTCGCGGATCTCATCGACGGTCTTCAGCTTGCCGGAAAGACGGATGGCGGTCTGGGTGCGGCCGTCACGCAGGTTGCCGGTCGGGAAGTCGAGGTTGGCGCCCTTGAGCACTCCGAGCACCTGCACTGGCGTGATGCCGAGTTCCCGCATCACGCCCATGTCCATGTTGACCTGGATCTCGCGCTTGTGCTCGCCCACGGTCTCGACCTTCGCCATGCCGCGGATGCGCTGGAGTTCAGGAAGGATGTCATGGTCGACCAGGTCGCTGAAATCGGTCGCCTCGAGATTGGAGCTCAAGGACAGGGTTATGACGGACTTGGCATCCACGCTGATCTCGTTGACCATAGGCGCGAGGACGGTGGACGGCAGTTCGGCTTTCTTGGAGTTTATCTTGTTCTGGGCGTCTGTGACCGCCTTTTCCATGTCGGTGCCGTAGGTGAAGGACACGAACACCATGGACATGCCCTCGAACGAGTACGAGCGCATGGATTCGATGCCTGACATCGATGAGAGCACGTCTTCGAGCTTCTCCGTCAGGGAGTTCTCAACCTCGGACGGGGATGCGCCCGGATAGACAACCTGCACAGTCATCGAAGGAGGTGAGAATTTAGGCATGAGCTCGGCTTTCAGGGACGAATAGCCCAGCAAGCCCATTATGCCGATCACGAGGAACAGCACAATGACGTATATCGGTCGTTTAATCGACAGTTCCGAGATTTTCATGATACTTCTGCATTAGGTTCTACTCGATGATCCTGATGGCCGAGCCATCCGAGATGTTCATAAGTCCGGAGAGGATGATGCTTTCGCCCGGCTCGAGGCCGGCGAGGATCTCTATCTTGTCGCCGAACATGTCGCCGAGCTTGACGGAGCGGCGCACAGCCTTGCCGTCCTCAGCCACGAAAACGTCGGCCGAAAGCACGCTGCCGACCACCGCCTTGCGCGGAATGAGTATGCAGTCCTGCTCCTGGGCCGCGTCAAAGGCGACCTTGAGGTACATGCCGATGCGGAGTTCGGGCGCTTTGTCGAGAGCGATCTCCACAGGGTAGTTGAGTCCGCGGTCGGTCTTGATGCCGATGTTCCTGATGGAGCCGGAGAATGCCTGTTCGGGCGCATCGGAAGAAGTTGCGGATACTTTCTGGCCTTTACCGATGAGCCGGACCTTGGACTCCGGCACGTTGCAGATGACCTTCAGGCGGCTGTCGTCCACGATTTCGAAGAGCGGCACGTTAGGCGCGATGAGCGCACCCCTCTCGACGAAGCGGGAATTGACCGTGCCTGCGATCGGCGCCTTGACCACTGCGTTGTCCAGCTTCCACTTGCTGACCGCAAGCCTGCTTTCGGCCGCCACGAGCTGGGTCCTGACGTTGTCGAGCTGCTGGTTGGTGATGCCTCCGGCCTCGAATGAGCGGGTGAATCTCTCCTCATCCTTCTTGAGCGCGTCGTATGCTGCCTGGGCGGCCTTGTAGTCGGCCTCAAGCAGCTCCGAATCGATCTTCAGGAGCGGAGTGCCCTTGCCCACGCGGGATCCCTTGTCCACGTAGATTTCTGTGACGCGGCCGCTGATCTCGGAGACGAAGTTGAGTTCGGCACCGGCCTGTACGAGACCGTTGGATGTGAAGTTGCGGCTGCACTGCTCCGAGGTGACGGTGTAGGTGGTCACGACTTCGGATGCGCCGGCCAGGTCGACGGAAGCCGTCTGCTCCTGGATCTTCTTTTTGTTGCCTGCGAGCAGGAGCACCATTCCGGCCACTGCGAGGACGCACAGTATGATTGCGATTGTCTTTTTCATATCATGTTACTTTTTGATTTCCATAATGGTTCCGTCGGCCGACTTGAGGTCGAGGTATGATTTGACGCTGCTGTTCAGGGCGTTGACATAGTTCATCTGGGCCTGGATCAGCGAAGAGGAGGCGTTCAGCAGGTCCGACAGGCTGGCGATGCCCTCCTTGTAGTTGCTTTCGGTGACGTCGAGCACGTCCTGGGCCAGACGCTGGTTACGCTCCTGGGAGTGGACCGTGTTGCGGTTCTGCTCCATCTGTATCCAGGCGTTGTTGTAGCCCATGGTCAGGGACTGCACGAGCATCTTTTCGTCACGCTCGGATTTGCGGAGTTCGATGCCCGCTTTCTTAATCTTGGCCGTCTTGGACATGCCGGTGAAGAGCGGCACGCGGAGGTTGAGCGACACCATCGACACCGGGAAGTGGTGGTAGGTCTCGCCGTAGAAATGGTCTCCCATGTAATTCTGCGAATAGTTGGCGTTGAGCGTGAGGGCCGGCAGGGTCTCGGAAATGGCCGACTTGCGCTGGAGCTCCAGGATGTTCTGCTGCTGTTTGAGCATCTTGAACGGGAGCTGCTCTTCGACGTCGAACTGGCGCAGGGTCTCGAGGAAGATCATGGACTCGATGGCATCGATGTCCACCGGGGCGATGTCCAGGGGCTCGGTCATAGGGAAGCCCATCTGCAGCTTGAGCAGGTTCTTCTGCACTTCGAGAGCCTGTACCATGGCGTCTTTCTGCGTCTCGAGATTGGTCTTGTTGACCAGGATCCTGTCTGCATCGACCTGTCTGACGAGGCCGAGTTCCAGATTTGTCGACATCATCTGTGACATCCTGTCCATCAGCTCAAGGCTCTGGTCGAACAGGTCCATCGAATACTGGAGTATCTGCGCGTTGTAGAAGAGGGCGGCCGTCTTGGCGACTACGTCCTTGGTGCTGGACTCCACTCCCATCTCGGACATGTCTTCGGCCGTCCTGGCTATCTGGACCGCATTGAAGAGCGAGAAGTTGAGGAGCTGCTGGGTCAGGGAGACGCCCCAGTTGGCGCTGAGGTCCATGCCCATCGTGACCGTCATGTACTTGTCTGCATTTGGGTCGCGCATGGCTTCCGGCATCATCGAATTGACGAAGTTCGGCATCGCGATGGCCGTCTTCTGGATGTTGTAGGTCATTCCGCCCGAAGCGTTAAGCTGCGGAAGCAGGGACCCAAGGATCTCTCTCTTGGACTGCAAGGCCGTCTCCATCCCGAGTCTGTCCTTCTGGAGAGCGAGGTTGTTCTCCACGGAGTATTCCAGACATTGGCTCAGGGTAAGAGGACCGCTGCACGGCGTTCCCTGGCCGGACGCGGCCAGAGGAAGCAGCCCGAGGGCCAATATGAGCACTTTCTTTTTCATAGTATTAACGTATTTGTCTAACGATATTGTTAATACAAAGGTATGGAAAAAATCCGTTTTGAAACAAATTCCCTCGAAAAAGGTGAGAACAAATCGTCAAACATATCTCGTTATCATCACCACGGAGCATAGTTCTCCCCTGCCACATCCGTTCCGAAAAAGCATATTCTGATAACCAGTGGCGGGTAACATGCTGATAGTCAGCGAATAAGCAACATGAGGGGTGTGCTACAAAGGGACCCCTCATGTGTTGAATTAGTTGATTTTCAATCACTTACCCGCCACTACCGATGTTCCAGCCGGGCAGCCAAGCATCCGGGTATCAAAGCAGTTAGTTGTCTGATTACCAACATACTAAGCCCTCCGCCTTGCGCATTTTGGCGCAAGGCGGATTCTTTTACTGCTTGACTGTCAGCCATTTGCCTGCTATCAGGAAATCAGCAACTGTTCAGAATATCCGGCAACATTAGAGCACAATCACAGAATACACTTTGAGGCAGGGCGGAGCCGCAGCAAAGCGGCATGCAGTTGCCACTGCGAAGACTCATGAAGCCGGATTTGCGGACCGACGAGGTTTGCAGTAAAACTGATCTCGTAATCAGAGAGTGGCCTCTCAGGCTGTATATGGGGGGGTGTTGATTACGACATGCCTCCAGAAGGCGGTCGTAATCACGGGCCATCAATACTGTGCCCTGGAATGCATGGCGCCGATTACGAGAAAAGATTTACCTCATATCTGGAGGTCGCTGTTTTTTTGAACGGCGAAACTGTAACGACATCTGCTGCTCTGCGGCGGAACGAAGGCGGAGTTGTGCCAGAAGAGCGCATTCCCGAGCGGAGCGATGGGCAAAAACTTTTGCGCCCTTCTGGCAGCAGCGCAGCCGCGTGAAGCCGAGTCCAAAAACTTTTGGCGGAACGGGAAAGCCGGGACCGGTCATTTCACGGGCTCGTAGTCGAGCCAGTCAGGATAGCTGAGATCGTGGGTGATCTTGATGACGGACTTCTGACGGGAAAGCATGAACTTGGTAGGCTTGGCAGGATTCCTGTGCTGAGGATCAGGAAGAGAAGCAGCGATGAGTGCCGCCTTGCTGACATCGAGCTCCGCCGCAGATATACCGAAATGGTTACGGGAAGCGGCCTCGATGCCGAATATGCCCTTCCCCATCTCCGCGACATTCAGATAGACCTCCATAATACGCTCCTTCCCCCAGATCTTCTCGATCAACACAGTATAATAGGCCTCCAGAACCTTGCGGGCGGCAGTCCTGCTGCAGAACGTGAAGACATTCTTGGCCGTCTGCTGGGAGATGGTGCTGCAGCCCCTCATCTTCTTGCCCTTCTCGACGTGGGCCCTGGCCACCTTGGAGAACTCCTCATAGTCGAAACCCTTGTGGTCAAAGTACTTGTTATCCTCGCTGGCCACCACGCACCTGGCCGCCGCAGGAGAAATCCTCTCCAGAGACCTCCACTTTTTCTTCATGACATACTCCTTGTCCTCACGGTTCTGGACATGCCTTTTCAGCATCAGCGGAGTATAATATACAGGAACGTACTTCAGCAGAAGGACAAGCAGGAGAGACAGCGCCACATAGCACAGCGGCAGCTTGATCAAGAGGAATCTCAGCAGACGTTTCATACGGCATCAGTCCATGATGTACTGACGGAAAGCCTCCGGCTTGCCGTTGAACACGTCGATATCGACGTTGCCCTTGATGCCGCGGGCGATGCCCTTGTCCGTCTGCTGCCACATGATATAGTCCACGACTATGGGCTTGTGAGTGTAGGAAGCTATCCAGATCGGGTATTTCTTGAATTTCGCAGTAGCAAAATACTTCGAGTAGTACTCCACGTTACAATACAGGATAGGCACGCAACCATATTTCTTCTCAACGGCCTGCAACCAGCCGAGCACCCCTTCCCTGAGCTGGACCACCGTCAAAAGACCATGCTCCTCGACATCCAGCACAGGACGCAGGTTGCCGGAAGACAGTTTCGCCGTCTTGATGAAATTCTGGGCCTGCTTGCTGGAAGAAACCCCAGGCTTGTAGTAATGATATGCGCCGAAGGTGAAGCCGGCCTTCTTGCACCCGGACTTGAACTCGGAATACCTGGCATCGACCATGCTCACTCCCTCCGTCGCCTTGGCAATCACGAAATCGACATCCCTGGTGGAAGCATCCTCCTCATCCGTAAGAGCCCGGGTGCGGGAATCGTAAGCGAAACACAGCTTGTTCCATGATATGCTCTCCTGGTAGTGCGAGACATCGATTCCGATCACTTCAGCCTCCGGAAGCGTATATCCATCCACGACTGCCTCTGTCCTGTAGAAATAATAGAACACAGCCAGAGCCAGCAGGAGCAGCACAAGCAAGTCGAGTATGGTTTTCTTGTTCTTCATGGTCGAGCAGGTCAAAGATATGGAAAATAAAGTATATATTTGCTTATTATGAAACATATCGTCCACTTTATCCTCGCCGGAGCGGCTGCATTGGCAGCCCTGAGCTCCTGTACAGACGCCGGAACCCAGATTCCAGGTCTTTCCGAAGAAGAAATCAGTCAGAAAGTCGATTCCCTGCTCTCCCAACTCACGATCGAGGAGAAAACGTCTCTGATGATGAACGAATCAGCCGCAGTCGAAAGACTGGGCATCAAGCAGTACAACTGGTGGAATGAAGCCCTCCACGGCGTGGCCAGGAACGGCTCAGCCACCGTCTTCCCGCAACCGATCGGTATGGCGGCATCGTTCGACGAGCCGTTCATCTACCAGATATTCACGGCGGTGAGCGACGAGGCGCGCGTCAAGAACCGCATCGCAAAGAGCGAAGGACTCATCGACATCTATGAAGGCCTCACTTTCTGGACACCAAACATCAACCTGTTCAGAGACCCGCGCTGGGGCCGCGGCATGGAGACCTACGGCGAAGACCCGTATCTGACCGGAACCCTCGGAATGGCCGTGGTCAGGGGACTTCAGGGACCCGATGATTCGCCGGTGCGCAAGGCACACGCATGCGCCAAGCATTTCGCTGTGCACTCAGGACCTGAATCCTCCAGGCATTCGTATGACGCCGTCATTTCGGAGCGCGACCTCAGGGAGACCTACCTCCCTGCGTTCAAGGACCTCATCACCAAGGCGCACGTCGAGGAGGTGATGACGGCCTACAACCGTTTCCGCGGCATGCCTTGCGGAGCCAACGGCTACCTGATGAACGACATCCTCCGCGGAGAATGGGGTTTCAAGGGCATCGTGACATCAGACTGCTGGGCGGTGGAAGACTTCTACATGCCAGGACGCCATGGTACTGTGGAGACCGCGGCCGAAGCTGCAGCACTCGCAGTGAAGTCTGGCATCGACACTGAATGCGGACCGGTCTATGTGCACATCCCGGAAGCTGTGGAGCAGGGTCTGCTCAGCGAAGAGGACATCGACCGCAACCTCGGCCGGCTCCTCAAAGCCAGATACAAACTCGGCGAAATGGACGACCTCAACCCTTGGGACTACCTCTCCGACGGTATCGTGGAAGGACCTGAGCACAAGGCGATGTCGCTCAAGATGGCCAAGGAAAGCTTCGTGCTCCTGCAGAACAACGACGACATCCTGCCTTTGGCGGCCGACACCAAGATCGCCGTGGTCGGTCCGAACGCGGATGACATCGAGATGATGTGGGGCAACTACAACGCAGTCCCAAAATCAACCATCACCTTGCTGGAAGGCCTCAAGGCCAGGTGCGGCGAAATCAAATATGTACGCGGCTGCGGTCTCGTGGGTGCGGAATACAAGCCTGAGGACTGCAGTGACGAGATCAAGGGCGTCTTCGAACCGGCGCTCGACATAGTCGATGTACTGAACCAGCTCGAAGGC
Source organism: Candidatus Cryptobacteroides sp. (assembly GCA_045627265.1). Classification (GTDB taxonomy): domain Bacteria; phylum Bacteroidota; class Bacteroidia; order Bacteroidales; family UBA932; genus Cryptobacteroides. The sequence goes on along the minus strand of JAZQNI010000066.1, from coordinate 56,162 downwards.
TACGAGACAGTGATATTCGCCGGAGGCATATCAGCCCGTCTGGAAGGCGAAGAGATGCCTGTCCAGCTTCCTGGATTCTCCGGAGGCGACAGGACGGACATCGAACTCCCTGAGGTCCAGAGGACTCTCATCGAGCAGCTGCATCTCGCAGGCAAGAAGGTCATCCTGGTCAACTTCTCCGGCAGCGCCATCGGCCTCGTGCCTGAAACCGAGAACTGCGACGCCATCCTCCAGGTCTGGTATCCGGGCCAGGAAGGCGGTACAGCGATCGCCGATGTGCTCTTCGGCGAGACCAGCCCTTCAGGAAAGCTTCCTGTGACATTCTACAAATCCGTATGCCAGCTGCCTGATTTCGAGAATTACGACATGGCCGGACACACCTACCGCTTCTTCAAGGACGAGCCGCTCTTCGCATTCGGCTACGGACTGAGCTACACCAGCTTCGAGTTCGGCGAGGCCAAGCTCGGCAAGGGCAAGATCACCATCCCTGTCACCAACACCGGCTCGGTCGATGCCGACGAGATCGTACAGCTTTATGTGAGCCGTCCGGACGACGCCCTGTCACCGATCAGGACCCTGCGCGGATTCAAGAGAGTCAGCGTTCCTGCCGGCAAGACGGTCAAGGTCACGCTTCCTCTCGACGTGAGGACATTCACCTGGTGGGATGAGGCCGCACAGGACATGGTGCCGATGGCCGGCACATACAAGCTCGAATATGGCTCCAGCTCCCGCACGGAGGACCTCAAGAGCCTGACATACACTTTCTGACAACAACATGAGATTCAGACCCCTGCTGCTGGCTTTGCTGGTGCTCTGCGGCTGCGCGGACGCCGGCAGGCCGGACATGAAGAAAGTTGCCAACGGTGTCTGGGAAGTCACCGTCGGCAAGCCTGACGCATTCAACCTGACAAACGGACTCGACATCAAGCCACGTCTCGAGGCCATCGACGCGATGGAAGAGACGGATGAACTGCCGTTCTCCATCGACGAGCTGAAAATCGAGCTGTTCGATGGCAAGACCTACATCCGCTTCCCTCTCGACGAGGGCGAGAAGATTTTCGGACTGGGGCTGAACTTCAAGTCCGTCGAGAGGCGCGGCTCCATCGAAAAGCTGCACGTCGACCACTATGGCGGCTCAGACAACGGCCGTACACATGCCCCTGTGCCGTTTTTCGTTTCATCCAAGGGCTACGGCGCATTCATCAACTCGGCGAGATACATCGACTGCTGGGTCGGCACGGGTGTGAGGAAAGACTCCGACCATCCGGCCGAGGCCAGGGACAGGAACACCGATTCGGACTGGACTGCCCAGCCGTACTCGGACAATCTGGAGTTCCTGGTGCCGGCGGAAGGCGTGGAGCTGGTGCTCTTCGCGGCCGGCAGCATGCTGGACGTGGTGCGGAAGTTCAACCTCTACAACGGCGGCGGCACTCTGCCTCCGAAGTGGGGGCTCGGATTCTGGCACCGTGTACCTACGCTCTACACGGATGACGAAGTCTGCAACGAGGTCGCCCAGTTCAAGGAGAATGGCTTCCCGCTGACCGTAATCGGCCTCGAACCGGGATGGCAGAGCCGCTCGTACCCATGCACATATGAGTGGGACGGAGGACGCTTCCCATATCCCCGGGGATTCGTCGCCAGGCTTGACTCGATGCATGTCAAGACCAATCTCTGGATGAACCCCGGAGTGTCGCCGGAAGGAGAATTATACAGCAGGATCGAGCCTTGCACAGGCACACACACCGAGTGGTGCGGCATAGTGCCGGACTACACCATGGAACGTACGCGTACCCTGATGCAGGATTTTCTGTGGGAGAAGCACGGATCGATCGGTGTGAGCGGGTACAAGATGGACGAGAACGACGGCTATGACTTCTGGCTTTATCCGGACGTGGCGCGTTTCCCTTCCGGGAATGCCGCCGAGCAGGTCCGCCAGACCTACGGATCGATGATGCAGAAGACCGTCACGGAGCTGTATCGCAGCCACAACGTGCGCACATACGGCCTCGCAAGGGCTTCCAACGCAGGTGCGGTGTCCTATCCGTTCGTCCTGTACAATGATTATTACGACCATCGCGGCTTCATCACCGCGCTCATAAACAGCTCTTTCATCGGTGTGCTCTGGACTCCTGAAGTGCGTTCTTCCGCGACCGCGGAAGAATGGCTGAGGCGCATGCAGACGGTTTGCTTCTCGCCGCTCGCGATGCTCAACGCATGGAGTGACGGCACCAAGCCGTGGTCGTTCGGAGAGGTGTCGGCCGAGGTGCAGAAATATGCCATGCTCAGGATGCAGCTCATCCCTTACCTCTATACGGCATTCGCGGATTATGCTTTTGCCGGCACGCCGCCGTTCAGGGCGATGAACCTCGAGGACGGGTATGATTGCGAGAACATGGTTGTCGAGGGTACTCTGGATTCGACCGAGAACCCGTATGCGATGGCGATGAAGCGTGAAGTCATGGATCAGTACATGGTGGGTGCGGACATTCTCGTGGCGCCGTTGTTCAAGGGGCAGAAATCGCGCACGGTGGTGCTGCCTGAGGGTAGATGGTATGACTTCTGGACCGGGGAGCTGGTCGGTGAGAGCGAGGTCATCACGGTTTCGGATGAGAGCGGCAAGGGCGACATGCCTGTGTTTGTGCGTAACGGCGGCATAATTCCGATGTTCCCTGCGGTTGCCGGGTTCACGGGTGAGGCTCTGCCTGTGACCGTGCGTCATTATGGCGACGTCAGTTCGTCATATTCGTTGTATGACGACGACGGGTGCAGCTACGACTATGAGAGGGGTGCTTACACTCGCGTGGGCATCGAGGTCGAAGTGGCGGCCGACGGCAGCAAGACCGGTCGTGTCATCATCCCGGAAGGCAGCCGCCTCTATTCCATCTCCTCCATCAGTTTCGATTTCTGAAATCAACAGATTTTCTGTCGTGATACTGCCGCTGCTTTTGCGAGCTCCGGCAGTACCGCCATCCGCTCTTGCAGCGGCGGTGTAGGCATTGGCGGAAAGTCAAGCAAAACTTTCGTGCGGAGGCATCTGGATTATCATCGAACAAATTCGTATCTTTGGAAGATTATAGAATAGAATCTATGGCCAGCTCCAAAGAAAAAGACCCGATGACCCCGATGATGAAGCAGTACTTCAGCATGAAGGCCCAGTATCCTGAGGCCCTGCTGCTGTTCAGATGCGGGGACTTCTACGAGACCTACGGCGAAGACGCGGAAACCGCCAGCAAAGTGCTCGGAATCGTGCTCACAAAGCGCTCCAGCGCCATGGCCGATCCTATCCCGATGGCCGGCGTACCGCATCACGCTATCGACGTATATCTGCCGAAACTCATACGTGCCGGGTACAAGGTGGCCATCTGCGACCAGCTGGAGGATCCGAAATTCGCCAAGAACATAGTCAAGAGAGGCATCACCGAGATCGTCACTCCGGGAGTGGCATTCTCCGAGCAGATGCTCTCGCAGAAAGAGAACAACTTCCTCGCAGGACTGTACTTCAACGGTGAGACCTGCGGCGCCGCATTCCTCGACGTGTCCACCGGTTCGTTCAAGGTTTCGCAGGGGCCGGCCGACTACATAGGCACACTTCTGACCTCATTCGGTCCAAAGGAGCTCGTGGTGCCGCGCGCATATGAGAAGTTCGTACGCGAACGCTTCGGTACTTCTGCATACATCACCACCATCGACGAATGGGCATTCGTCAAGGACGCGGCCGTGGAGAAGCTCAAGAACCAGCTGGAAGTGCGCTCGCTCAAGGGATTCGCCATCGACCAGGCACCGCTCGGCATCTGCGCCGCCGGTGCACTGCTGGTCTATCTCGAGCAGACCCAGCACACCGGCCTGAAGAACATCTGCTCCATCTCACGAGTGGACGGCTCCAAGTTTGTCTGGATGGACAAGTTCACCTTCCGCAACCTGGAGGTGTTCAGTTCCGCATCGGGCAACGAAGGCACTTCGCTGGTGGACGTAATCGACAAATGTTCTTCTCCGATGGGTGCCAGACTCCTGCGCGGCTGGCTCGCGATGCCGGTGATGGACCTCGGCGAGCTCAACGCCCGCTACGATGTCATCCAGCATTTCGTGGAGCTGCCTGACGACCTGCTCAAGGTCCAGGAGCACATCGGCAACATCGGCGACCTGGAGCGCATCATCTCCAGGGCGGCGGCGGGCAAGATCCTGCCTCGCGAAGTCATGCAGCTCGGCCGGTCGCTCGAGCAGCTCGGCCCGATCACGGAACTCTGCTCCGGCACGGGCACTGCCGAACTCGACCGCATGACGGCAGGACTGCACAATTGCTCCGGACTGCTCGAAAGCATACGCCACACGATGGCGGAGAACCCGGCCGCGGCGCTCGGCAAGGGCGACATCATCGGCACGGGGGTCGATGCGGACCTCGACGAATACCGCAACATCTCACGCGGCGGCAAGGACTACCTGCTCCAGATGCAGCAGCGCGAAGTCGAGAGGACAGGCATCTCCTCGCTCAAGATAAGCTACAACAACGTTTTCGGCTACTACATCGAGGTGCGCAACTCCTTCAAGGACAAGGTGCCGCCGGAGTGGATACGCAAGCAGACCCTCGTCAGCGCGGAGCGCTACATCACCGAAGAACTCAAGGAATACGAAGAAAAGATACTCTCGGCCGAAGGGCGCATCTACGAGCTTGAGAGCAGGATTTACGGCGACCTGGTCGCCCAGATCCAGAGCTGCATCAGGGACATACAGGCCAATTGCCAGATACTGGCGCGGCTGGACGTCCTCACAGGATTCGCGGACCTCGCGGCGTCCAACAACTACTGCAGGCCGGAGATGGATGACTCTCTCGTACTCGACATAAAGGGCGGAAGACATCCCGTGATCGAGCAGATGATGGGCCCGGGCGAAAGCTATGTGCCGAACGACGTCTATCTCGACTCCGAGAAGCAGCAGATCATCATACTCACCGGCCCGAACATGGCCGGAAAGTCGGCTCTCCTGCGTCAGACCGCGCTCATCGTGCTTCTGGCCCAGATCGGCTCGTTCGTGCCCGCTACAAGCGCCAGGATCGGCTGGTTCGACAAGATATTCACGCGTGTCGGCGCGACCGACAACATCTCCCGCGGCGAATCCACCTTCATGGTCGAAATGCTGGAGACCTCTATGATCATGCACAGCCTCTCCGAAAGGTCGCTGGTGCTCCTGGACGAAATCGGCCGCGGCACCTCGACCTACGACGGAATGTCCATCGCACGTGCGCTGGTGGAGTACCTGCATGAGCACGGCAAGCGTGCCAAGACCCTTTTCGCAACGCACTACCATGAGCTCAACGACCTCGAGGAGATATACGACAGGGTCAAGAACTTCCATATCGCCATCCGGGAGGCGGGCAAGGAGATCATCTTCCTGCGCAAGCTGACAGAGGGCGGTGTGGCGCATAGTTTTGGTATTCATGTCGCAAGGCTGGCCGGCATGCCGCGTGAGATCATCGCTTCCGCGGAGAAGACGCTCAAGGCGCTGGAGGCGAGCGACAATGTGATGAACAGGGCAAGGGAGGCCGAGAAGCTGGGGACGGTGGAGAGCGACGGTGCCATCCAGCTGTCGCTTTTCCAGCTGGACGATCCGACTTTGTCGTCCATCAGGGATTCGCTGAAGGCTGTAGATATCGACAATATGACTCCTCTGCAGGCATTCGACCTGATCCGGTCCATGAAACAGGAATTAGGTATATGATATTATTCTACGATATTCCGCAAAAGCTTTGCCGTAGCCAGACCAGGCCCTCCCACTTCGTGGGCCCCTCCCTCTAGAGCCGAGGGCGGCTAGTCTGTCTCCGGCAAACTTTTGACTCCATATCTATTAGAGACAACTGATACATATTTTATTGTCATCAGTATCATCACTATAATAAGAGAACATTGAAATTTTAAATCTAATTATATGAAAAAGACTTTTATTTCTGTGATTATGTGCTGCCTGATGGCGGTGACGGCCTTTGCGGCGGCACCGAAGCCCCAGGTGCTCAAATCCCCTGACGGACGCACATCTGTCAGCATCAACGGATTCAAGTACAGCGTGACCGTCGATGGCACACAGGTGATCGCACCGTCCGAAATCTCCATGACCCTGGCGGACGGCACCGTCTATGGCGGAAATGCCAAGCTCATCAAGGCCTTCAGGAAATCATACGACAAGATCATCCGGACCGACGTCTACAAGAAGGCCGAAGTCAAGGACAAATACAACGAACTGACCCTGTCCTACAAGGCTTTCAACCTGATTTTCAGGGCCTACAACGAGGGCGTGGCATACCGTTTCGTATCCAAGTCCGAAAAGCGCTTCACCGTTAAGTCCGAGGAAGTGAACTTCAACTTCCCTGGTGACTGGAAGCTCTATACTTCCTATATCCGCGACAAGAGGAACTCCCTCGAAGAGCAGTTCTATCAGTCCAACGAAAACACCTACGAGACCTTCCCTGTCAGCAAATGGGACAAGGAGCGCCTCGCTTTCCTGCCGCTCGTGGCTGAAGCACCAAACGGATACAAGATCTGCATCACCGAGTCCGACCTTCTCAGCTACCCGGGCATGTACCTCTACAACGGCAAAGGCGCGAACGGCCTGACAGGAGTGTTCCCGGCATACCCGAAGGAAGTATGGCAGGGCGGCCACAACAGGCTCCAGGGCGAGGTCCAGAGCCGTGAGGACTATCTCGCCAGCTGCAAGGCAGGCAAGGCCTTCCCTTGGAGAGTGATCCAGGTGGCCCGCGAAGACAAGGAACTCGCAAACAGCGACATGGTCTTCAAGCTCGCCACACCTGCAGAGCAGAGAGACTGGAGCTGGGTCAAGCCAGGCAAGGTGGCCTGGGACTGGTGGAACGACTGGAACATCTTCGGTGTGGATTTCAAGTCCGGCATCAACAACGAGACCTACAAATACTACATCGACTTCGCAGCCGAGCACGGCATCGAGTATGTGATACTGGACGAAGGCTGGGCCGTGAAGGGTGAGGCGGACCTCATGAAGATCATCCCTTCCATCGACCTCGAGGAACTCTGCGCATACGCCAAGGAAAAGAATGTGGGCCTCATACTCTGGGCCGGCTACTGGGCAGTCAACCGCGACATGGAAAACGTATTCCTGCACTATTCGATGATGGGTGTCAAGGGCTTCAAGATCGACTTCATGGACCGCGACGACCAGCAAATGGTGGATTTCTACGAGGACTGCGCCAAGATGGGCGTGAAGTACAAGATGATGGTCGATTTCCACGGAGCGTACAAGCCTACCGGACTCCACCGCACCTATCCTAACGTGGTCAACTTCGAGGGCGTGCACGGCCTCGAACAGATGAAGTGGGAAAACGAAAGCTCACAGGTGGAATACGACGTGACCATACCGTTCATCCGCATGATGGCCGGTCCAATGGACTACACCCAGGGCGCGATGCGCAATGCCTCCAAGAACAACTACAGAGCCGTTTACAACGAAGCGATGAGCCTCGGCACACGCTGCCGCCAGTTGGCCGAGTACGTCATCTTCGACGCTCCTCTCACCATGCTCTGCGACTCCCCTTCAAACTATCTCCAGGAGCTTGAGTGCACGGAATTCATCGCCGACGTACCTACCGTATGGGATGAAACCATCGCCATCAACGGCAAGATCGGAGAATTCGTGACCATGGCACGCCGCAGCGGAGACAACTGGTATCTGGGGTCCATGACCGACTGGAACGAGAGAGACATGACCATCGACCTCGGCTTCCTCCCTGCCGGAACGTTCAAGGTGGAGATTTTCCGTGACGGTATCAACGCCGACCGCGCCGCAAGGGACTACAAGAAAGAGGTGATGACAGTGACCAGCACTGACAAGATCAAGCTGCACATGGCTCCTGGCGGAGGCTGGGCGGCCAAGTTTGTCAAGCAATAAGGTTGGTGGCAAATATGATCAGGATCACTACCGGGGCCAGATAGCGTATTGAGAAATACACCGCCCCGAAGATCCGGTCATTGAATTTCAGAGAGCCGTTGTTCGTGAATTCGTCACGGATAACGGCTTTCTTCATTTTCCATCCGACAAAGAATACGAACAGCAGGCTGCCGAAGGTCATCAGGAAGTTGGAGGTCAGCTTGTCGCAGAAATTGAAGACTGTCTCCCCGAAGATGTGGAAGTCGGCCAGAGGGCCGAAAGACAGGCTGCAGAGGGCACCAAGGGTCCATGTCGCCGCAAACAGCAGCCAGACTGCCTTCTTGCGCCGGATATGCTTCTCCTCGACCAGATAGGCAACTCCGACCTCGAGCATGGAGATGGCGGAAGTCAGCGCGGCGACGACTATTGTCAGGAAGAACAATATGGACACGACGCGGCTGAGGATACCGGCCTCAACTCCCATCTTGGCGAAGATGTACGGCAAAGTCTCGAATATCAGACCAGGACCGGCACCCGGCTCGATACCGGCAGAGAACACTGCGGGCATTATCGCAAAACCGGCTATCAAAGCAAAGAGAAGGTCGAAGAACGCTGTCCCGATGCCGGAGACAAAAAGGTCCGCATCCTTCTTGATATAAGACGAGAAGGTCAATATGGTCCCGACACCGAGGGACAGGGAGAAGAAACTCTGGCCCATCGCAGATGCGACCATTGAAGGAGTCAGCTTGCTGAAATCCGGTTTGAGCAGATAATTCACCCCAGCAGATGCTCCAGGCAGACACAACGATGTGATCATTATGATCAGGATCAACACGAAAAGCACCGGAAGGGAGATCTTGTTGAAACGCTCGATGCCGGACTTGATGCCTGCTGACACTATGATGGCGCACAATGCCAGAAAGACCGTGTGAAATATCAGCGGTGTCCAGGTCGATGATATCAAGTCTCCGAAAAAGCTCCCCTCAATACTGAAGCCGGACACGACGGACTTGCCCAGGAAACCGATGGACCATCCTCCCACGACACTATAGTACGAAATGATGATCAACGGCGAAATGACTGTCAGGAACCCGAGCCATTTCCACCTGGTGCCGGGAGCGAGCTTCTCCATCGACCCGAAGGTGTTGGAGTGCGTGCTGCGGCCGATTATCGACTCCGAGAGAAAAATAGGCAGCGAGAGAAGGAACGTAGACAGCAGATAGACTATGATGAAGGCCGCACCTCCGTTCTCTCCAACCATATATGGGAAACGCCAGATGTTGCCCAGTCCGATCGCTGACCCGGCCATTGCCATGACGGCTGTCCAGCCGCTTCCGAAATTTTCCCTCCCCTTGGCCATTACAAAATGAAATTAGCGATGAATATAAGAAGGACGAACACCGGAGCCACCCACTTGATAAGGAAATACAATAAGTTGAACAGGCCTTTCTTGATTGGTTTCGTACCTCCGTTCGTCAGTTCGTCGCGCAGGTCCTCCTTCTTCATCACGAAACCGGCGAAGATGACTGTCAGGAACGCCATCAGCAGGAGCATCACGTTGGAAGAGAACCAGTCGAAAAGATCGAACAGGCACATTCCTCCGACCGTGAAGCCGGACAAACAGCCGAATGAAAGGGAGCAAAGCACTCCCACGCCTCCACAGACAAGGAAGATCAGCATGCAGGCCGGCATGCGCTTCATGCCGAACCTTTCGCTCAGGAACGAGGCGCCGACCTCGATCAACGAGATTATGGACGTCATCGCGGCCACCACGACCGCAAGGAAGAATATGACCGAAACGATGGTGCTGATGACAGGGAAATTCTGGCCGAAACTTGCGAAAATGAAAGGAATCCCCTCGAAAATGAGCCCGGGACCCGCACCCGGTTCGATTCCTGCCGCAAAGACGGCCGGCATTATTGCCAGACCGGCCAGCAAGGCGAAGAGCAGGTCGGACACGGCCGTCCCCGCGCTGGACACGATGATATTCTCATCTTTGCTCACATATGAGCCGTACGTCATGATCGCTCCCATACCGAGCGAGAGCGAGTAGAAACTCTGTCCCATGGCATAAGCGAAGGATTTGGCATTGATCATGCTGAAATCCGGCTTCATGAGATAATTGACACCAGCACCGGCCCCCGGCAGAGTGAACGAATATATCATCATCACGACAATGAGCACAAAAAGCACCGGTATCGTGATCTTGCTGAATTTCTCTATTCCGGACTTGACCCCGAGAGCGACGACGAAAGCGCAGATCAGGAAGAAGACCAGATGCGCGACCACCGGCAGCACAGGAGAAGAAATGAATTCGCTGAAAACCTCTCCTGAGGAAGACGCGTCCTGCCGGACGAATTCCATCATCGCCGCCTTGACCAAGTAGGTCATGGACCATCCGCCTATGACGCTGTAGTACGAGGCGATGATCATCGGAATGATGATGAAGAATATGCCGATGAACTTCCAGAAACCGCGCCCGGGAGCGAGCACAGCCATGGAATGTGAGGCATTGGTGCGGCTGCGGCGGCCTATCGCCACCTCGGTTATGAACAGAGGAAGTGATACCAGCATGGTCGCCAGGATATAGAGGAGGACGAAGGCCGCACCTCCGTGCTCTCCCACCATATACGGAAATCTCCAGATGTTGCCGAGACCGATGGCGGAACCGGCCATCACGAAGATGACTGCGAGGCGGCTGCTGAAGTTCTCCCTCTTCATCGTCTGGTATATACTACGAACTCGAATTCGAATCCAGTCTCTTCATCCTTGTGCATCTCGGAGCGGGACTCGACCTGCCAGATCGCAGGATCGATCTCCGGGAAGAAGACGTCGGCTTCCTCGACGACTGTATGCACGTGGGTGATGTAGAGTCTGTCCATCATGTTGATTGCTGCCCTGTACACAGATGCTCCACCCATGATGAAGCACTTGTCGGCCGGTTCGGCGGCAGCGAATGCCTCGTCGAACGAATTGACGCATATCACCTCAGGGATAGGCTCCCCACCGAGGTTGAGCACTATGTTCTTGCGCCCCTTGAGCGGTCTGAAAGGCAGGGAGAAATAGGTTGTACGGCCCATTATCACAGGGAATCCGTGAGTCACCTGCTTGAAGTATTTCAAGTCTTCGGAGATGTGCCAAGGGAGGTCACCCTTGACTCCGATACCGTTGTTGTCGGCAATCGCCACAATAAGACATTTTTCCATGTTCGTGTCGGTTTTATGGTTCTAAACAGCCACCGGAGCCTTGATTGCCGGCCACGGATCGTAATCTACAAGTTCGAAATCCTCATACTTGAAGGAGAAGATGTCCTTGACGTCAGGATTGATCTTCATCTTCGGGAGAGGACGAGGTTCGCGCGAAAGCTGCAGGTCAGCCTGCTCGAGATGGTTGAGGTACAGGTGCGTGTCTCCTGTGGTATGGATGAATTCGCCCGGCTGCAGACCGCAGACCTGCGCGATCATCATCGTCAGGAGGGCATAGGATGCGATGTTGAACGGCACACCGAGGAAGGTGTCCGCGCTCCTCTGATACAGCTGGCAGGAGAGCTTGCCCTCCGCCACGTAGAACTGGAAGAGGCAATGACATGGAGGCAGGGCCATCTTGTCGACGTCTCCAGGATTCCAGGCGCAAACCAGCATCCTGCGGGAGTCCGGATTGTTCTTGATGGTCTCGACAACCTGCGCAAGCTGGTCGACGCAACGGCCGTCGGTTGTCTTCCAGCTTCTCCACTGCTGGCCGTACACCGGACCGAGGTCGCCGTTCTCATCCGCCCACTCGTCCCAGATGGTCACCTTGTGGTCCTGCAGATACTTGACGTTGGTGTCTCCGGCGATAAACCAGAGGAGCTCGTAGATGATGGATTTGAGGTGCACCTTCTTGGTGGTCAGCAGAGGGAAACCCTCGCTGAGATCATAACGGCACTGATAGCCGAACACGCTCTGGGTGCCAACTCCGGTACGGTCTTTCTTTACTACTCCGTTCTCGCGGATATGACGCAACAAATCAAGATACTGCTTCATATTATCGTTTGTTTATATGTTCTGCAATGCCGTGAAGAGCTTCTCCACGGGGGCGTCCTTGAGGATTACTGTCTTGTCTTCGTCCAGAAGATATATGGAAGGAATGGCCCTCACTCCGTATATCAGGTCCTTGCGGATGATGAAATCCGGGTCGTAGCCGTTGATCCAGTGCGCAGGCAGAGAGCTGCTCTCGGCCTTCCAGGCTGCAATATCCTCATCGATGTACACTCCTATGATCTTCAGGAGACCGGACTCGGTCAGCTGGACGATTTCCGGAGCACCAAGCGGATCGACAAGCTCCTCACAGGCGTGACATCCAGGATTGACGAACACCAGGATGGTCGCAGGAGCCTTCTCCCCATAAAGGGAATGTATCCTTCCGGATGCATCCACAAACCTGAAATCGGCCGCCTTTGTGCCCTTCTGGTTGAGTGTACACATCCGCGCGGCAAATCCGAGCGAAACCCTGAGGCTGTCAGGTGTCAGAAAAGAAGCGCAACGTCCGGTTATGAACGGAAGGTACAGATCCTCGTCCCTGATTTCCGAATTCGGATCATAGAGATAATACTCCACCGCCTCGCACACGGTGTCGAACAAGTTCGATGCCGGGACACTGTGCTGATATTTCTCGACCTTGGAGAAAAAGGACGAAATCGAACCTTGGGCCTTGTCGAGGGGCACCGTCTCCAAAATGGACAGGTAAGATGCCAGCTGGGTGGCGAACAGTTTCTGCTCCACTCCTGCGATGTATGAGGAATCGCAGCGGAAAGAGCTGAGCGTATCGGCCAGGAACGAATCCCAGAAATGCGCCAGCACATAATCCTGCACATCCTCCGGCTCAGTATAGACACCCGGAACGGTCACCTGCGGGAACTGGCGTACGACTGCGTCGGAACCCACAGCGGCATCGCCGCCACGGCGACAGCCGGACAGCAGCAATACGGAAAGCACCGCACACGATATGAGGAGCCTACTTGCCATCATTCGGGACCAGGGCCTGGGAGATGTTGATGATGAAGTCTCCGATCTTCTCGAGCTCGGAGATGATATCCATGTAGAATGAGCCTGCCTGATAGTTGTACTTGGCCTTTTCGAGGTTGACTATATGCTCCTCTCTCAAGATATTGCGGTACTCGTTGATGTTGTACTCGGCGTCGGAGGCATTGGAAATCTCGGACAGGGACATCAGAGGACCATTCTTGACAGAGGTAGTGAGGTTGGCCATCATGGCCTGATAGGCGGTGTCGACCAGGTCTAGCATCCTGTTGAGCTTGTCCATCATCGCCTTGTCGAAAGCCTGCTCGTGAACCCTTGCACGGGTCAGCATACGGCTGATGGCCTCTCCGGAATCTCCGAGGCTCTCCATCTCGCCTATGATCTTGTACATCTTCTTGATACGGGATGCCGAACTCTCGCTGAGCTCGCCCTTGGACACTTCGTTGAGGTAGGTGGCGATCTCGAACTCGATGTTGTCGGTTATCTCCTCGTACTTGACCAGCTGGTCGATCAAGCCATCTTCTCCCTCCTTCATGTGGGCGTTGATGGCCTCGCGAAGATGGCCGAAACCCTTGTAGCAGATGCGGCCGAAATTGAGTATCTCCTGCCAAGCCTCGTTGAGCGAAAGCTCTGCTGTGCCGAGCGGACCGCCGTGGATGTATTTGAGCCTGAAGCTTTCCTTTTCGCCCTCCTGGCTAGGGACAAGCCATTTGACGATCTTTTCGATGGTCGGGATGAACCAGATGAGGATCATCGTGTTGATGACGTTGAACAAGGTGTGCAAGGTCGCCACGCAGTACGGCAGGGATGCCACGAGCGCCGCCTTGGTCGCCTCGTCGGTCGTCATGAAGTCCGTCGTGACGGGGTTCGGGAAGCCGAACGCCTCGACTATCACGCCGATGACCTTGAGGAACGGATGGAAGAGAGCGAACACCCAGCATACTCCGAACACATTGAAGAACATGTGCGCCCTAGCAGTCCTCTTGGCCGAAACGTTCGCCACCGAAGCTGCGATGTTGGAGGTGATGGTGGTACCGATGTTCTCACCGAGCACCATCGCGGCCGCCATCTCGAAAGGAATGTATCCGTTGGCGACCAGCACCATGGTGATGGCCATCGTGGCGGCGGATGACTGAAGCATCAGCGTCATGCATGCGCCAGCGATGAGGAACAGCAATATGGACACGATTCCGAAACTTGCGCATTTGCTGAGGAACACGCGCACAGGTTCGGCATCAAGAATCAGGGTGGAGGTCTCCTTGAGCGTCGCGAGACCGAGGAAGAGGAATGCGAATCCCATCAGGAACTCGCCGAAATTCTTGGACTTGATATCCTTCCTGGAGAGGAGGATGAAGCCGAAGAACATCAAAGGGATGGCGATCGTGCCGAAGCTGAATGACGAACCTCCGAACGAAAGGGCAAAGATCCACGCGGTCACGGTGGTACCGATGTTGGCACCCATTATCACCCCGATGGCGTTCGCCAGGGTGAGAAGACCCGCATTCACAAAACTTACAAGCATCAAAGTCGTGGCCGTAGATGACTGCACGAGAGCAGTGACCACGATACCGGTGAGCACACATTTTGCCTTGTTGGAGGTCATGGAAGCCATGAATGCTCTCAACTTTTCACCGGCCATCTTCTGAAGACCACCGCTCATCAAGGACATTCCGTAGAGGAACATTCCCAGAGAGCCCAGAATGGTCAGAATCTGAAGAACTGTGTTCATAGAACCAACGTTATTTTGTATAAAGTCTAAAATCCTTCAAATTTAGGCATAAATCGGGGTTTTTCTGCAATTTATTGGTTAGTTTTGTTCTTGACAATGAGAAAGTTCTTGTGCGCGATATTTCTGCTGCTCATCCCGGCGCTGTCCGGCAGGGCTCAGTTCTACGATGCAGGCAACGACCCTGCATCCGCACGGTACATGCAGATACGCACCGACAACTTCCGCATCATCTACCCGGTAGGAGCCGATTCGCTGGCCAGGATCTATGCAGCCAGCCTGGAAATGCAGCTTCCACGGGTGGCCGCATCCAGCGGTTACAGCTCCAACGAACTATGCTCCAAGCCGCTTCCAGTGGTGCTGAGATCATTCACCGGCTACGCCAACGGCATGATGATGTGGGCGCCGAGGAGGATGGAGCTTTTCACCGTCGGCGATCCTTATGAGCCGGATGCCATGCCTTGGGTGCAGAACCTGACCATACACGAGCAGAGGCATTCCACGCAGCTGCAGTTCAGCCGCAGGGGCATTTTCAAGGCTGCAAGGTTCGTGGCCGGAGATCTGTCCGACGTCGCATGGTGGGCCGCCTACCCAGGCATCGCCTTCTCTGAAGGTGACGCCGTGGCGGCGGAGACCGGGCTGTCGAAGTTCGGCCGCGGCCGGTCTGCCGACTTCCTCGAGTATGTGCGCGTCTGCTTCGACAGCGGCGACTGGCGCGACTGGTACCGCTGGCGCTACGGCTCCCAGCGCCTCTTCACGCCCGACCACTACCGCGCAGGCTATATGCTCGCGGCCGGCGCACGCTACAGCTGGGACGTCCCGGATTTCTCCGCAAGATATTATTCGACCATATTCGACAGCAAGCTGCCGTTCCCGTTCGCAGTGATGCAGAAAACGGTCCGCGGACTGTCCGGCATGGGCTTCAAGGACTCGTTCCAGGCCATCTCGGAGGGATTCCAGGAGGTCTGGGCGGAGAATGACAGCCTCCGCGCGCCGTTCCTGACAAGCAGCGCAGTCACGGAAGCAGGACGCAGGTTCACGGAACTCGAAGGAGCGGCGATGGCCGACGGATGCATTTTCGCCATCGAGAACGGACTCGAAAGAGCCACGCGCCTGCTGAAATTCTCGAAAAGCGGTGAGGTCCTGGGCGCCGTACCGTTCGCATCTATGACGTCCGCGCTGAAATACAGCGGTGCAGACGGCCGGCTCTATTGGAGCGAACACCGCGCAGACATACGCTGGGGGCTGAAAAGCGGCTCGACCATCTGCTTCATGGATGTCCGGGATGGGACTCGCGGCACCCTGCTCAAAGGCGGAAGATACTACAATCCTGTTCCGTCACCCGATGGCCGGACTCTGGCCGTGGTCGAATATCCGCTCGACGGCAGCAGCCTGCTTCTGCTGGTCGATGCCACGACAGGGACAACGTCACAGAGCATCAAAGCCCCGAACGGTATGCAGATAGTGGAGCCGGTCTGGCTCGACGGCAGCATCTTCGTCAGCGCCATCACGGACGAAGGTTTCGGCATTTTCAACGCTTCGGACGGCTTCTGCTGCTTCCTGAGCCCGGCAGCGGCCAAGATCAAGCAGTTGCAGGCGCATGATGGCAGACTCTGCTTCGTGAGCGACCGCAACGGCGCCGACGAGCTGTATTCGTACGACGGCCGGGAACTCGTCAGGCTCACTTCGCTGCGGCACGGCGGCGAGGACTTCCTCTTCGATGACAGCGGCAGGCAGCTGTATTTCACCGAGCTTTCGCCGGAAGGCAGGACTCTGCGCCATCTGTGCACTGACGCACTTGTGGGCGAGGTCTGCAACCCGCTAGAGATATGGAAAAACCCTGTAGCTGAGACACTTACCGCACAAGAAAGCGCTCTCGGAGTCTCAACCTCACCCGCGCTGGAGTCATTTATCGACAGCGTGACGGTCTCAGAACCCGAGCGTTACCGCAAAGCCGCACACCTGCTGCGGCTGCATTCCTGGGCGCCGGTGCACTTCGACTACGATGCGGTCGAGAGCCTGAGTTTCGACTCCTTCGACCATGTCGGCAACCTCGGCGCGATGCTGTTCCTCCAGAACGACCTGGCCACGGCCAGCGGTGTCGCGGGCTACAGCGCCAGACCGCGGGCGGACGGCAGCTGGGAGCATGCTGTCGACCTGAAATTCGACTACACAGGCCTATTCCCTGTGATCGAGACCACCCTGCTGCTGGACAACAACGGCTCCAGGAACTACAGATACCTGCATATGAGCGGCTCCAAGGGCGTCAGGGACGCCATCGCGACCGAGCAGGGCGGCGCTCTCGGTTTCTCTTTCAACACCAAGGTCTATGTGCCGCTGAGTTTCAGCTCGGGCGGATGGAGCCGCGGCGTGGTGCCTCAGATCACATATTCCATCAGCAACAACGGTTTCGACGCATCGACCGTCCATACCAGCTACGACGGCGTTTTCGACAGCATCAGGCAGAGGTGGACGGTGACCGGGGTGGATCCTTCGACCACGGCGCCGGTGCAGAGCCTCAACCTCAGCGTCAGGGCCTGGTCCATGCTGCCTGTTGCGAAGTCCGGAGTCTATCCGAGACTCGGCATCGGAGCGGAAGCGGGTATCGGCGGACGTCCTGCACTGGCCGGTATCTATGCGCCGACTGCCTACGGCTACCTCTACGGCTATCTGCCGGGCATCATCCCGCAGCACGGGGTGCGCTTGTCCGTCCTGGCTCAGAAGCAGTTGCGGCCGCAGGATGCAGTGTTCGGCGAGCAGCGGGCCAACGTCATCCCGCGTGGATTCGCGGCGGTTTCGGGCAGCCTCGGCAGCGCATTGGCGGTCAAGTTCCCTGTCCAGGCCAAGCTTTCGGCCGACTACAAGATGGCTGTGCTGCCTCTTGACTGGTCCGGGCTCGGTCCGATCGCCTATGTGAGGAATTTCGAGGCCGGCATGCATCTCGACTATCTGGTGCTGAACGGCGCGGGAAGCAGGTGCAAGGCATCATCCAATACCGTCGGCGTCCTCCGTGGAGGGGATGGCGGCGGGCTGATGAGCGTGGGGGCGTCTCTGGCTGTGCGTCTCGGCAACCTGCTGTGTGTGCCTTTCGACACCAGGATCGGCGTCAGCTGGTCGTACAACTGCGGTCCGTCATTCGACGATTTCCGGAACAGCGGACTGCCGCTCGAACGCCACTACGCCGGCATGACATTCTCCATCGATTATTGATAACCAGACTTCAACAACGATTTCTCCCAGATGAAAAAGATCAATTTCGGCCTGTTCGGCAAAGTTCTTGTCGCGATTGCTTTGGGCGCACTGCTCGGCTTGGTCGCGCCGACCTTCCTCGTCCGGCTTTTCAAAACTTTCAACGTCATCTTCGCGCAGCTGCTCAAGTTTGTGGTGCCTCTGCTGGTGCTCGGGCTTGTCACGCCGGCAATCGCCAATCTTGGCAAGGGTGCGGGGAAGATGCTCCTGACGGTGCTGCTGATTGCGTATGCTTCCACCGTCGTTTCCGGATTTTTCGCATTCGGCGGCGCTTCGACCCTGCTGCCGAACTACCTGAGGATCGGCGAGCTTACGCCTGACTCGATGGCCGAGGCGGCGAAATTCGAGCCGTTCATCGAGCTCAAGATCCCGCCGGTCTGCGACATAATGACTGCGCTCGTGCTGTCGTTCATGGTCGGCATCGGCATCATCGTGACCAAGGCTGATGCGCTCAAGCGCGGTTTCGATGAGTTCGGCGGCATAGTCAAGATCACTATCGAGAAGGTCATCATCCCTCTGCTGCCGGTCTATATCTTCACCATGATATGCGAGATGAGCGCCAAGGGTGTGATCGGGGCGTTGATGGGTGCCGGAGCGAAGATCATCCTCACCGGCGTGGGATTGTCCATCGTCTATCTGATAATCCAGTATTGCATCGCGGGTGCGGTGGCTCACAAGAACCCGTTCAAATGCCTGGGAAACATGCTGCCTGCGTATTTCACAGCGTTTTCGATCTGTTCGAGCTCGGCCGTGATCCCGGTAACGCAGAGGTGTACTCTCAAGAATGGTGTCTCGCCCGACATCGCAGGTTTCACCATTCCGCTCTGTTCGACCGTGCATATGTGCGGATCGACCATCAAGCTGGCTACTTCGGCTTTTGCGATCGCCTACATGTCGGGTATGGACATCAGTTTCGGAATGTACGCCAACTTCGTCCTGGTGCAGGGAATCGCTGCTGTTGCGGCTCCCGGGGTGATGGGAGGTGTGCTGATGGCGTCCATCGGCATCATCGAGTCGATACTTGGATTCAGTCCTGAGCAGACGGCGTTGGTGATGGCTCTGTATCTGGCGCTGGACGGCTATGGTCCGGCCTGCAACGTCACCGGCGACGGCGCTATCGCCCTGGTCATCGACCGCTTTTTCGGCCACAAGGAGGCCTGAGAATTTCTGACTCAAAGCGTATTCTGATAACCAGTGGCGGGTAACATGCTGATAGTCAGCGAATAAACCACATGAGGGGTATGCTGCAAAGGCGCCACTCATGTATTGAATGAGCTGATTTTCAATCACTTACCCGCCACGACCACTGTGCCATCCCGGCTGGAAGTGGAGACAAAAGTTTGCCGGAGACAGACTCACGGCGGAACGAAGGCGGAGCTGTGACAGAAGGGCGCATTCCCGAGCGGAGCGATGGGCAAAAACTTTTGCGCCCTTCTGTCAGCAGCGCAGCCGCGTGAAGCCGGATTTGCGTGCCGAGGATGTTTTCAGTAAAACGGATTTCGTAATCAGAGTGTGGCCTCTCAGGCCGTATATCGGGGGTTGCTGATTACGAAAAAAAGTTTACCTCGTATCTGTCTGTAACTGTTTTTTGAACGGCGAAACAGTAACGACATCTGCTGCTCTGCTGCGGGAGAGATCTACTGCTTGACGGCCTCCCAGGAAATCACCTTGCCGCGGACCAGAGCTGCATCGGAACCTGGCTCGCCGGCCACCGGACCGTCCTGGACCTGCTGCCCGTTGATGGTCACATTCTTGAAAACAAGGCCATTACAACCACTAACCATGCATGTCTGGCCGTCGAACGGCACGATTTCACCATTGAAATTCTCAAGCAGCACACTGCCTATCTCGTGACCGGCATTGCCTATGAACTTGATAGGATAAGCACTTTTCACATCCAGATTGCGGAAGACGATGCCGTCCACGCGACGCGGCTTTACTCCTGGCTCGGACACTATCTGCACCGCGCTGCCCGAGAACGTGCCGCGGTAACCGTCGAACACGATATCGCTGATATCCATGTAACCCTCGTCATCCGGCCTGAGGTAGCGTACCGGATAATCAGCGAAGATCCCGTTTCCACCAGTCGCTTCGATATTGCTGAACCTCGCATTCCTGATGGTGTCGTCTGACGGACAGCCCAGACGTATTGTCTGGCACTTGGAATCGAGCACGCAGTCGGACACCACCACGTCCTCGCAGACGATATGCTGCTCAGGATACTCACGCATAGCCCTGAGGATGATGCAGTCATCACATGTCTTGAACCTGGACCCGGTCACACGGACATGCGAGCAGCCATCGAAGTCGATGCCATCATTGTTGATCATCTTCTGGTCGGCTGTGATGGTGATTCCGCTCACCTCGATGTCCGAGCACTGCCTGATGAACATGGTCCAGCACGGAGAATCCTTGAATGTGACCCCCTCGAGCCTGATGCCCTGGCAGCGGATGAGCTGCACCATCCTCGGACGCTCCACCGGAGGCTTCGGATAAAAGCCGACTTCGCCGGACGGGATGTCGAAGAACTTCGGACCCTGGCCGTCTATCACACCTTCGCCCGTCACTGCGATATTCTGCGCATCATAGGCATACAGGAGCACCTTGCTTGAATTCTCCGGCTTGATCGCACAGACCTCCGACGGGAAGCTGTCATAAGCCTCGCTCTTGTCCGCACCGAGGAGCACCGCTCCCTGGTCCAGATGAAGCTCCACGTTGCTCTTGAGCTGGATGGAGCCGACATTGTAGGTCCCCGCAGGAACCATCACCTTGCCGCCTCCGCGGGAAAACGCCTTGTCCACCGCAGCCTGAATGTCGCTGCCGCTGCAGCCCTTGACGGTTATTACTCTTCCGTTGCATGAGACGACGGCAAAGCACGCCGCGCACAATGCGATGATGATCAGCTTTTTCATGAATGTTATTCTTTGTCGTTTCTCTTGTCTATCCAGACCCAGAGCCTGTACATAAGGAAGCCCCAGGCGAGGAAAAGGACTATCGCCAGCCAGAGTGGCAGACGGGAATCATAGGCGTCATTCCTGACGAATTTCTCGAATCCGGGGATGTCCGCGTAGTAGTACGCTCCGGCTCCGAAATCAAGGTTCTCGGACAAGCCGAGACCATTCGCCATGATGTAGATGGCGGTTATAATGACGACGGCGCCCGTGATGATGAGCGCCGCCTTCGTTATTTTCTGTTTCCTGGACATCAGATCAGTTCAACACAGGGATAGGGAACAACACGCCGCTGAGCAGGAGCCATACGGCGAAGAATGTGAGCACGATGTTGAATGTCTGACCCACGATGTACAGCCAGAGCACCTTGCCGCCCTGCATCTGCTTGGCGATCTCCTTGAAGTTGGTATCCAGACCGATGCTGGTGAACGCAAGCACGAATGCCCAGTTCTTGAACTGGTCGAGCACCTTGTTGATGGCGCCGACCTGGTCCGCACCGCAGAGAGGCTGGATGATGAAGGAAGCCACGAGTGATGCTACGAAGAAGCCGATGATGAACTTAGGGAAGCGTACCCAGATCTCGGATGCGCCGACCTTCTCTCCTGCGGTCTTGTCCACCTTGGTGGCGAAGAAGATCGCGACGAAGAAGGCGATGAAGCCGATGAGGATGTTCTGGATGGACTTCACGAGCACGGCCGCGGTCTGCGCCTCACCGCCGAGAGCGGTACCGGCGACCACGACAGCTCCTGTGCTGTCGATCGTACCACCGATGAGCGAACCGCCCATAATCGGGGACATGCCGCATGCCTTGATGAGCATAGGCTCGAACACCATCATGAGAATGGTGAAGATGATCGAGATGGACACGGCCATGGAGAGGTCATCCTTCTTGGCGTTGGAAGCGGCTCCGGTGGCAATTGCGGCCGATGTACCGCAGACGCTTGTCGCTGCAGCGAGGGTGATGACAAGAGGCTTGTTGGTCATCTTGAGTACCCTGGTGCCGAACCACCACATGAAGATGATGACGATAGGGGTCACAATCCAAGCGATGCCGAGGCCGTAGAGGCCGAACTTGGCGATGTTGGAGAAGAGCACGGAGAAGCCCATGATGACAAGACCTGTCTTGATGTAGAACTCAGTCTTGACGGCAGGCTTGAGCCACTCGGGCACACCGACAGTGTTGGCTACGAGAAGGCCTACGATAAGGGCCCAGAAAGCCCACTCGAGATAGCGGTTGAGAGTGAACTCGGCGCTGATGAAGCGTACTATCACTGCCAGGACAAAGAGGACGAGGAAGGCAGGAATGTACTTCTTGACGCTTCCACCCTGGCACTTGACTCCGGCTGAGAAAAGGATGCCGAGAGTAAGCACTGTGACAAGGAGTTTTCTCCAGAATACCCAGGACCCGAACTGCTCAGCAAGCGGAACGGCCTTGGTGGCGGCTTTCTCGCCGAGACTCCATGTGCTGAATTTGAGTGCGGAGAAATCGAAAAGACCGGTCAATACCGAGATGCATCCGATAAGGATGATGATGAAACCGATCCAACACGCGAGCCAGTCCTCTTTCTTGATGAGGTCGGACCAGCTGGTTTTCTTTGTAAGTCCCATAAGAAAATGTTTAGTTATACACGTCGAGCCTGATGCATCTTAGCACAGGCTGCCACAAATATAGTTAAATTTCTTAACTTTGTCCCACTATGGCTGGTACATCGACACATACCCTGACCTGCAGCAGCTGCGGTCTCACATTTGAAAAGGAGATATTCGACCTCATAAACGTTTCCGACAACCCTGAGCTCAAGGAGAAAGTCATCAGCGGGGAGGTCTTCATCAGTGAATGTCCGCATTGCGGCAGAAAGACGGTCATAAGCAGCCCGCTGGTCTATCTGGATCCGAAGGAAATGCTGCTCGTTGTGCTGTCCGACAATGCTCTTTCCATCGATGACACCCAAGGGTACACGGCAAGACTTGTCACAAAGGCCGGAGACCTCATCGAGAAGGTCAAGATATTCGACGCCGGTCTGGACGACATCGCAATAGAAATGTGCAAATACGTAACCCGGCAGGAGCTTGGCAAAGAAGTGTCTTTGAAGTTCCTCCGGATGGACGGCGCCGACAACGAAATCATACTGACCTATCCGCAGAACGGTCAGATGGAGATGCTGTCGATAGGGTTCAACGTCTATGAGGACTGCTGCGGCATCATCTCACGCAATCCTTCCGTCAAGGACGCAGCAAAAGGCCTCGTCAAGATCGACGAGGCCTGGCTGGGACAATTTTTCGCATAAACGGAAGGAATTGCAGATTATTTGTTGGTGCCGGTGTACGGTTCTTTGATATCCGAGAATTGAACGGATTTGAACTGTATGCCGGTATTATTCTTGTACCCGCTCTCGAATGCAACTCCTATCACATCTCCGGAAACTATACAGAGGTCGGAGTAGGAGCTGTACATACCACTGGTCTCAGTCATGGTATACTGCCACATCAGGCTGTATGACGAGCCGCCGTTCTTCGACAGCTTGACCGACCCGTGCCTGCGGGATTCCGTGTTATTAGGGTTGGAGAAGAGGATGACGGAATTGGAGGCCGATGTCCCCAGGTCGTAAGTGAGCAATGCCCCCTGGCAGCCCTTCGGCTCGATCAGGTTGGTGGAAGTATGCGGCCCCCAGGTCTCTCCTCCGTCATTGCTGACAGACTGATGCCTCAACGGATCGTCGTCGTTGTCCCTGACATTCATGATCAGGGAGCCGTCTCCGCGTTCGGCAACCGTCGGCTCTCCGCCGAGGTTGTAGTCAATACCGCCGCCATGCTTCCATGTCTTGGCATTATCATCGGAATATATGACCGCAGAGCGCAAATTGTCTTTCGTGGTGCCGTAGATCGGGACGATGATCCTGCCCTTGTGAGGCTCGCGCTGCTTGACTATGCCATGCACAGGACCTGTCTGATATATGGACCTGGTGTCCTTCTTGATCTGGGAAGTTATCTCCACCGGAGTGCTCCAAGTCTTGCCGTCATCGGAAGAGAAGGTCGTGAACACCTTGGTGGACATGGAACTCTCATGCTTGCTCCAGCCGAATACCAGAAGGATGCGTCCGTCTTCCAGCACGACAGGGACAGGATTGCCATAACGGTCATTGCCGGCATCCGCAATCTTGATCAGAGGCTGCCAGGTCTTGCCCTGGTCCTCGGATCTCTTGACGACCATGTCTATATCACCGAAGTCGTCGTATGCGGCCCTGCCTTCGCAGAAACAAAGGAGAGTCCCCTTAGCGGAAGTCACTATGGCCGGAATCCTGAAGATAGGATAACCCTCCGAATTCTGCTTGTATATGGTGGAAGTATATGTAGGGATATCCGAATCTCCGGAATTCCCTCCTGCACCCTGTCCACCACCATTATCTTGGGATGGATCAAGAGTTTTTTTGCAAGAGAGGGAAACCAGCAGAGCTACAGCTGCCATAAGGATTTTTACGGGAGTTTTCATATCGACAAAATACTATTTGACTTCTTTCTTGGGCATCACGTTCTTGAGGAACATCTCCAGGCAGGATGAGAACACCGGTCTATATGCTCCCAGTTTGTCCGTCCTGCCGCCAATTTCCTCATTGAGGAATCCGTAGCCGTGCCCGCCGCCTGGGAAGATGTACATCTCCGACTTGACTCCGGCCTCTTCCAGGGCATCATAGTACCAGAGACTGCTGTGGATATCCACGACATTGTCATTCTGGCTGAGAGCCAGGAAAGTGCGCGGAGTTTCAGCAGTCACCCTGTTCTGCATAGAATATTGTTTCTTGAGCTTCTTGCTCTTGCCTACAAGCTGCTCGCATGTGCCCTTGTGATGGTCGAGATCGATCACAGGATAGATCAGCACGGAGAAGTCCGGCCTGGTGATTTCGTCCACATACAGGTTGGACGCCATGGCGGCAAGATGGCCTCCGGCAGAAAAGCCCATCACTCCGATCTGCTCGATCCCCCATTCCTCGGCGTGACTGCGGCAATAGCGGAAAGCATTCTGCACGTCGGTGAGCGGCACGTTGGTGTGCCCGTTCGGCAGACGGTACACGACGACGCAGACTGCAATACCCCTCCTGTTCATCCATTTGGCGACATCGCGTCCTTCCTTGACTGCACAGACAGTCGAATATCCGCCTCCCGGGCATACGATAACCATCTGTCCGTTTGGCTTGACAGGGAAATAGAACTCCATCCTTGCATCATCGCCCACGAATGAACAGTTGCCGAATTCATTGATCTCCTCCGGCTTGGTGAAACCGTTGGACTCGCCCGGGCCAAGGGTGACCGCCTCCCCGTTCTCCACGATGCCCTTGTCGACACCCTGCCCCTGCGGATAGAGCTTCACGACAGGAGATGGATCCGTTTCAAGCAGGCGCTTGTCTATCCTGGCGAAGGTTATGTTTTCATATGAGTTGACGGCACCGGACTCGTAGAGCGCGGCCACATCACCGTCCTTGAGGACACAAAGGTCCGAATATGCGGTAGGACCTTCGGTCAGGGTGCAGATCCTTTCCCAGCTGCTGCCGCCGTCACGGCTCATCTTCACGGTCATGTTCACGCGCTTGGAGATGTGCTCTGGATTGGAGAACAAAATCTTTCCCGTCCTTTCGCCTGCCGGCGAATAATCTATTATGCTGGCATTGCAGACCGGTTCGATGAGCCCCTTGACATGGAACGGGGCATCGAAGGTCTCACCGCCGTCGTGGCTTATTGCTGCAAGACGGGCATATCCGGTCTCCTTGCGGTCAACTCTGGCGCCGCGCATGTTCATGAGGAGATCACCGTTGTCCAGCTCCACGATAGTGGCTTCGTTGCCGACACCGGGACATCCGCCTATGTGCCATGTTTCGCCCTTGTCATCCGAATAGATGACGTGCGACTGGGTCCCGGCGCCTTCCGGCTTGCCTTCCTTCCCGAATACTCCATGGTTGCAGGCAACGACGATGCGGCCCGTACGCGTCTGGATGGCGTGGCACGGTCCTGTTGCATACCATGTCCACTCCGGATCCTTGGTCTGGTCCGTTATCTCCCTGATCGGGGCCCAGGTAAGGCCGTTGTCATCGGAAAAAGTCACGAACACCCGTCTGGTATCGATGGACTTCCTGGCATGGATCATCTTCTCTGGATCGTCCCCCCTGTTCCAGCAGCTGACCAGGACTATACGTCCGGTCTCACGGTCGACGACCGGCGACGGATTGCCGCAGACGTTGCCCGCATCGTCCCAGACGGTGATGATGCTGCTCCACGTCTTGCCACCGTTGGTCGAGCGCTTGACGACCAGGTCGATGTCCCCGGTATCGCCGCCGCTGTTCTTGCGCGCTTCGGCAAACGCAAGGAGGGTGCCGTCATTTGCCTGGACGATTGCCGGGATGCGGTATGTATCGAAGCCGTTCTCACCCTTGGTGTAGATGACGCGCCTTGTAATCTGCGCTCCGGCACCCATGCAGAAAGTGAGCATGGCGGCCAGAACAAGTGCCAATCTCTTCATGTCAGATTTCGTTTTTTCAAATTTACTCAAAAAATTCCGGAATAAGGGCCTTGCCGCGTTCCCGTACCGGCGCGATGCAGTCTTCCGGTATCGAATCGTAAGGCCACCTCATCCTGCTGCCGACAGCCGCCCATGCGCCGACATTCGCCATGAAGCGGTCGCAGGCATGGTTCGGATACTTGTCGCGCACGATGAACGGGTCGATGCATTCTTTCATGAATGCCTGGATGCGGCTCTCCAGTTCCAAAGCGGCCGGCATGTCAGTCGCCATCATGTCCGTCCACTTCTGGGCCATGAAAGGATTGATGCAGGCGACATTGGAATATGCTCCATCCGCACCGTTGAGCACACCCGTGGCCAGGTGATGCCCCGGGACAAAGACGGAGATGCCTTCTTTGTTGGCATTCATTTCTGAATACCATTCCTTCGAACAGTTGTTGTCGAAGACCTTGACGCCGACAAGGCTCCGGGCCGCAGCCTTGAGCATCTTCCAGCCGGAAGGTGCGAGTACACGTTTTGCATGCGGCGGGTTATAGAGGACCAGCGGGACTCCGGCCGATTCCTGCTCCATCCTTGTGATGAATGTGACGGCTTCCCTGTCGCTTACCGGGAACCAGTCCGGAAGGATGACCTGTACGGCGCCAGGGCGCAGCTGCACGACATCGTGAAGCCGGGCAAGGGACTCCTGTGCGGAGGGGTGACTCACTCCGATCTGGTAGTTGACGCCGGCCTTCTCGCATTTCGTGGCAAGCATCTCACTGACCTTGATGAACTCTTCCCTGTCCTGGGAATAGAATTCCCCGGCAGTCCCGTTAGAATAAATGCCGTCCGGATGTACGGCTACAAGCACGTCTATCTCGTCGGCCATCGCACTCCAGTCGATGCGGCCGTCCTTGCCCGTTGCGAGCAGGAGGGTGCACCAGTTGCCGTGCAGGGAATCAGAAGTAAGAGGTTTCATAATAAAAAAGGACCGGCCATATAGCATACGGCCGGTCCACAAATACTTTTAATTATTTACCAACTTCGTAGAGAGCCTGGATGTCGGCCTCTGACAAAGCCTTGCTATAAAGTACATAGTCGTCGAGAAGTCCGGTATACATGTTCTCCGGTGCAGGTGCGTTGTTGGTCCAACGGAGGTTGCAGCCGATAGCATAAGGAGTTCTCTGAGTATCCTGAGTACCCTTGTTCAACTGAGGTGTCTGCTTTATACCGTCGAAGTAGAACACCAGATCTCCACCCTGGTTAGAAAGCACGAGGGTGATGTTGTGCCACTCGTTATTCTGCAGGTTGGTGTTGCTGATGGTCGATGTGGCGCTGGCCTTAGGGGTTGTCTGCTCCGCGGTTGCACGGATTGCATTGCCCGTCTGGAAGCGGCACCATATCTGCTGGGAGTTGTCGAATCCCGGGCAGTGACCCTGGGCGAAGACAGCCTCGTTCGCACTTACCGCAGGGAGTTTGGACCACCATGAAACGGTGAGTTCGTTTCCTGCCGGCCAATGATCCTCTATCGCATCCGGGGCGAGAAGTACCTGGTATGACTTACCCTTGGTTCCGCCTGGGAATCTTGCAGACTGTGCATGCTTGTTGCCCTCCTCGAAGGTGATCTCAAGACCGCCGAGAGTGTAGAGGGTTGGATGCAGTCCGTAAGGACCATAGTCATTGCAATCACCGTCGAATGGAAGCATGAATACGATATTAGCTCCCGGGATTACATGTACATAGCCCTCGATCTCGTCGGTATCGACGTTTGAACCATTGCGGACAGTGAGCGATACCTTGTAAGAACCAACTGTGTTGTAGGTGACAACTGGCTGCTCCTCTGTAGAGGTTGCAGGGTTTCCGCCTTCGAACGTCCATTCATAAGTCTTGACAGGACCTTCGGTCTGTGCAGAGAATTTGATGCTTCCGCCGGTATATGTCGTGGCATGGTCTGACTGGATATGCGCCGTAACAGCATTAGGGTCGAGGATAAGGAGTGCGTCGACGAGTTCCTTGACGTCGCTGGCCACAGGGCTGCTGACCTCAAGCTTGATTGTGTAGAGTCCCGGCTCGAAAGTGAGGGCCGGATTGGCTTCGGTAGAAACAACCGGAGTACCCTCCTTAGGAGTGAAGGTCCACTTTATGTTGTTCGGGAAGCCGAGGGACTTGTTGGTGAATGTCACCACCTGGTCCGAGTATGCCCTTGTACGATCCATCTCGAAATCAGCGGTTACTGTGCTGTGATAAGAGACGTTGATGACCTTTTCCTTTACTACCTCGACGGATTCCTCCGCATTGGCAGCAACGAGCTTGACAGTATAGGATCCGGCATCCATCCAACAGATCTTTGGCTGTGTAAGGACTGATGTCTCCGGAGTTGCGCCTTCGAATGTCCATGTCCATCTGGTCACGTTGCCTGTTGTCAATGCGTTGAAAGAGACTTCCTCACCCACAAGGACATCAGACTTGTCGAACTCGAAATCCGCAGTCAGAGGAGCGCTGGTCTCCTCCGGATTGCAGGACACCGCCATGAACGCAAGTGCCACTGAAATATAAGATATTATACGTTTCATTTTTGTCTTTATTTTAAGATATAACTTATTGCTGTTTTCTGGATGCTGATCTTTTCGTATGATCCGCTGCCTCCGTTTTCGTAGAAGATCACGATGACGTTGTCATCAAGCATGACGATGTCGGAGTATGCGGTATAGAGTGCTGTCAGCTGATATCCTGAATTCCATTTCTCGCCACCGTCGACTGAAGCCTTGACTGTAAGTTTGGTGCGGGTGCTCGGATCGGCGCAGTTTATATGGAATACCGCAGGTGTGCCGTTCCAGGTATGGCTCAGGCAACTTCCCTGACACCTCGGGTCAGGAAGATCTGCATTGGCCTTGCCCGCTGAGAAGGTCTCACCACCGTCGCTGCTCCAGGCAAGGAGCCTCTTGCCTCCGGATGCGCGGCAAGTAAGCAGGATCCGGCCATCCTCAAGTTCGGCTGCACAACTTTCGTTGCCTCCCTTGACAGTCCCTCCGATATGCCAGGTCTTGCCCTGATCGTCGGAGTATATGACATGGGAGTAGCCAGTGGTCGATCCTGTCGCTGCTTGCCTTTCATTGGCATCACAAGGAATGACGATACGACCTTTGTGAGCACCCTTCGTCAGGACGATTCCGTGGCAAGGACCGGTTGCATACCATCCCCATTCCGGCTTCTTGGCCTGGTCGGTGATCTCAACCGGCTTGCTCCAGGACACTCCGTCATCATCCGAGTATGTATAATACACTCTGCGGGTGTCCTTGGTGTTGCCTGTGTTGAAATCGCCGGCAGACTTGCCGTCTGTGGCGAAATTCCACGTCATGAGGAGATGGATGCGGCCTGTTTCAGGATCCACCACCGGGCAAGGATTGCCACAGGTGTTGGATCCGTCGTCCCAGACCGTGATGATGCGGCTCCATTTGTTGCCACCGTCAATCGAACGTCTGAGCAGGAGGTCGATGTCCCCGGTATCGCTGCCACTGTTCTTGCGGCCTTCGCAGAAAGCAAGCAAGGTACCTTTCTTCGACTTCACGATTGCAGGGATGCGGAAAGTATTGTATCCGTCGTTCTTGCCGACGAATATGTCCGGTGCCGAGACGGCAACGACGAACTCGTCCTTTTTCTCTTCCTCGTCCTTTTTCGTCTCATCTTCGACAGGCTTGCCACAAGAGACAAGAGCTGCGGCAGAAAGTGCAATAAGCAGATATCTGTTCATTTCAATTATCGGTTTTGACTAAAGTTCCTCATATCCTTCGGTCTGCTCCAACTTATGGTTGAGGCCGATCTCGGTGATAGGAATTGGCAGATAGAGAGGCACGATGGTACCGGCATCCTTTCTCTCCTTGAGCTTAGGGATGATCTCATAGACATCGACAAGGCCCTCATAATGGAAGCGGAGGAGGTCAGGCCACCTCTTGTTCTCGAGGAAGAATTCACGTCCTCTCTCATCAAGGATCTCAAGTTCCACGCTGGCCTTGTCCTTTGCTCCGGCATAATTGCCGATACCGGCACGCCTGCGGACCTTATTGAGCTCTTCTATGGCAGCATCTGTCTGTCCAAGGGCAGCATAGGCCTCTGCCTTGAACAGAATCATCTCTGCATGACGGTAGAGAACATTGTCATTGTCGAAAATTACGTTGGTGGAAGTCTTGGTTCCAGGCATCTTGACCTGTGAAGTTCCGAGGACTACGCCCTTGTCATTGACGGCATCGATGAAGGATCCTTTCTTGCGCACATCTCCCTCATACTTGGAGACAAGGGCGCGGAATGCAGCGCTAGGGGTATATCTGCTGCGGGCACCGCTCTTTGCGTATGGCACGTCGTCCTTGTTGACAGCCTTCTCCACGAATACGTCACGGAGAGTCATGAAATGGGTGTAGCTGTCACCGGAAGTCTCAGGATAGCCGTAATATATTGACCAGATGACTTCCTTGCCGTTCCTTGTCCCATAGATGGAAGAGAAGCTCTCCTCGAGGGATGAACCTTCGGCAGCGAGGTCGGCATACTTGATGACATTGTTCAAGTCGGCATCACCTCCGCCGAGAGCCTTGGCCCTCCAGAGATATGCATCCGCCATGAGGGCGTAGGCACCTCTCTTGGAAGCACGGCTCTTGCCTGTTGACCAATCGTCTGAAGGGAAGAGGCCGACAGCAGTTTCGAGGTCGGCGAAAATCTGGTCCATGACATCAGGGATGGAAGCACGGCCGGAAAGTTCCTTGGATGATCCTTCAGTCGGGACAAGCTCAAGAGGGCATTTTCCCCAGAGCCTTACGATGTTGAAATACATCATCGCCCTCATCGTGAAAGCTTCGGCAAGAATCTGGTTCTTCTCTGAATCGAGGCTGTATTTCACATCCTCGATGTGCTTGATGATCATGTTGCAATGCTGGATCGTAGTATAATAAGCGGCCCAGCTGAAAGCTGTGGTGGAAGAAATGTTCTGAGCCCACATGTTGGTACCGGCATCCTCCAGGCCCGGATCGAATTCGTCGCCGCGCGCCTCAAGGTACTCCATGGTGTTCAATGTGGTCCTGAATTCCGTATATGTGCCCAACAGGTAGCTGAACACCTCGTCCTTGTTGGACCAATAGTCGCTGCCATAGATTCCGGAAGGAT
This sequence comes from Candidatus Cryptobacteroides sp., assembly GCA_045627265.1. Classification (GTDB taxonomy): domain Bacteria; phylum Bacteroidota; class Bacteroidia; order Bacteroidales; family UBA932; genus Cryptobacteroides. The sequence continues at coordinate 24,695 of JAZQNI010000066.1, read as the reverse complement.
TCTTGACATCGAGAAGACCGCTGCATGAGCAGGCTGCCATAAGCCCCAGAGCCAATGCTATTTTATTTATCTTTTTCATGTCTTGAATGAATTGAAGATTAGAATGTAAGGTTCAGACCAAGGCTGAATTCCTTTGGCCTAGGATAAAAACCATAATCACGTCCGAGATAAAGCTCAGGAGTCATACCGTCATACGCTGTGATATAGCCGAGGTTGTTGGCAACGGCAAATACCTGAAGTGCGCTGATTCTGACTTTCCTGAGGACCGTCTCCGGTACATTGTATGACAAGGACACCTCACGGAAAGCGAGGTAATCGCCCTTGCGGTAGAATGTAGAAGTGTTGGTCTGTCCTGAGGTGGAATCACCGATGGACTCAGCACTTCTCGCGAAATTCTTGGTGGCGTAGTCGGAGTCGCTGAGAGGAGAGAATCTAGGATACTTTGCATCCGGATTTTCTGGAGTCCAGCACTCTGTGAGAGCGTTGCTCACCACATTGAAGTTGTTGCGGATACTTGCAAGGGAGTAACCGAGAGTACCGTTGTTGATTACATGGCCGATAGCATAGTCCATCACGATGCGTGCGGACAGGTTCTTCCACTTGAAGCTGTTGGTAAGACCGCCGAGTTTGTCAGGACGGATGTAACCCATGAACACCATATCCTTGGCATTGATCACACCGTCGTTGTTCTTATCCTCCCAGATGGCATCACCAGCATATTTCTTACGGCCTTTTGCATTCTCGTCATAAGGTGCAAGAGCGGCCTCTTCGTCTGTCTGGTAGTTGCCAAGGTAATGATAAGCCCAGCGCTGTCCAAATCTTTCGCCTTCAGCGAAGCCACCGACCTTGACATCCGTACCGGTGACAGGGTCATATACATAGTTTCCGCCTGTTCTGTGCTTCTCTTCTCCGTTGTCAGGAAGTGAAAGTACGATCGTACGGTAGAATGTGAAGTTGAAATCGAGATTCCAGCTGAAGTCCCTGGTACTTACAGGTACTGCGTGGAGCTCGAATTCAACACCCTTGGTGCCGATCGAACCATAGTTCATCTTGATTGTAGAGTATCCGGTCTGGGCAGAGAGCTTGTTGTCATAGAGACGGTTGTCAGTGATCTTGTCGTATACGTCAACGATCATTTCGAGCCTGCTGTTGAAGAGCGCGATGTCCAAGCCCGCATCATAGGAAGTCGTCCTCTCCCAGAGAAGGTCGGCATTTCCGAGCGTGGTGTTGAGAACACCAACCTCACCGAGATATGTGGAGGTGATGCCGTACTGTCCGTGGGTATCGGCGAGGTTGAGGGAATTGCTTCCCGCCTGACCGTAGCTTGCACGGAACTTGAGCTTGTTGACAACCTTGGTCAACGGCTTGAAGAATCCTTCCTTGTGCATGTTCCAGCCGAGGGAAGCTCCAGGGAAATAGCCCCATCTCTTGTTAGGAGCGAACCTTGAAGAACCGTCGGCTCTGATGCTTGCGCTTGCAAGATATTTGCCGTCATAGTTGTAGTTCAAACGTCCGAAGTAGCTGAGCGTAGCCTCATTGCTGATGGTGGAAGTGATACGCTGGGTAGAGTCGGCGGATGCATTGAGGGTCGGGATAAGGTCTGAAGGAGCACCGCTGCCGCTGCCGCTGAGCACGAACTGATGCTGCTTGATGTAGCTGGTACCGGCCGTGACGTTGATGTTGTTCTTCTTTATGCTCTTGTCATAAGTCAAGACGGCGTCGGCCTGGAGGATGCTGTTGAGCTGGTGGGCTGCCGTCGCCTTGCGGATCTCGGAGCCGGTAGTCTCATTGAGAGCCTCGAATGTAGATGTGATACCTTCTGATGTGTTGAATGAAAGGCTAGGAGAGAACCTGAGTCCCGGGAGGATGTCCCAGTCGGCTCCACCTGCGAATCCCATCCTGTACTGGGTGTTCACATTATACTTGTTGATGTAGTAGTTCTCATACTGGCGTGGTCTGAATGATGACATTCCTTCTCCCGGAGCAGGAAGACCGTCTTCGTAGTAAAGCCTGTAGGTCGGAGGCATGAAGATGGCACGCTGCAGCTGGTTGGTGATGTTCGACATCTGGTTCCTGTCACCGACATTTATCGTCGCCTTCGACCATGCCTTGAGCTTCGGGGTGATCTGGAGTGTTCCGTTCAGCAATGCACTGTAGTTCTTGTACCATGTGCCCACGACGATACCGTCCTGGTTCAAGTGGCGGAGGGATGCATAATATGTGGCCTTGTCATTGCCGCCGGAAACGCTGAGTGCGTACTCCTGCTTCATTGCATTGACATAGGTTGCATCCTCGAAATTGGTGTCCATGAAGATGAGCTGCCTTCCGGTCACAGGGTCAACCATCGTCTGCCAGCCCTGGTTTTCAAGAAGGTCTGCAACGAAATCCTGGCCATGCTGAGCAAGGAAGTTGTCGAGGAAGTCCAGGGTTCCAGCCGCACCGAACGGATTGCCTGTCGACATACCGAACGAGCCCTCGAGGAATTTCGCCTTGACGGTGGCATCTGCGGTCGGGTCATTGTTGACAGCTGTTCTGGTGAGGGCGATGTAATCGCGTGCATTGAGCATGTTCAATGACTTCGGCTTGCTGTCCATACCCACGGTGTACTTGAAGTTGACTTTTGCCTTCTCGGCCTTGCCGCTCTTGGTCGTCACGAGGATGATACCGTTGGCGGCACGGGCACCGTAGATTGCAGTAGAAGCTGCGTCCTTGAGGACTTCCATGGACTCGATGTCGTTAGGGTTCATATCCTGAATGCCGCGCATTCCTTCAGAGATGACACCGTCGATGATCAGAAGCGGAGAATCGGAGGTCACGCCTGTGGTGGTACCACCGCGGATGAACATTTCCGGAGTCGTACCAGGCTGGCCTGAAGTAACCTGGACAGAAAGTCCAGGGACCTTGCCCTGAAGCTGGGAGATGGCGTTCTGCTGCGGAGAATGCTCGAACTCCTCTGCTCCGATCCTGGTGATTGAATTGGTGAGCAGGGACCTGGCCTGTTTTCCATAACCGATAGAGACTGCCTCATCAAGGAGAAGCAGGTCATCCATAAGGCTTACATTGACGACCGGAGCTGTTCCGACAACAACCTCCTTTGTTTCCATGCCGGTGAATGCATATACGAGCACATCGCCGACTTTGGCGTCAATCGAATAGTTTCCGTCGAGGTCGGTGCTGACACCTTTCGACGTACCTTTGATCTGTACGGTGGCGCTTGGAAGCGGAGCACCTGTAGAATCCAAGATCTGTCCACGTACCGTGACCGGATTGCCCTTGGTCTGGGCATTTGTCACGTTTACGCAGAAGAGCATCATGGCTACTGCAAACACAGCCGTAATGGCATATTTGCACTGCAACAGTTTTCTAGTCATATATTGAAAAGGATTAGTTTGGTTACAAAACACACTTGTACTCATCGAAATCGGTCTTTGCCAGATCCGTGAGCAATGACTCGTACTGCTCGTCAGTCAGAGTGGACAGAGGGAACCTGCAAGGTCCGAGATCCACACCGACCGCCTTCATGAACGCCTTGCCGCAACCATTCCCGTACTTGCCGAGGAACTGGATATACTCGCAGGCCTTGTGCTGGAGGGCGGCAGCCTTCTTGATGTCGCCGGCGGCGAACGCCTCCCTGATCTTGTTGTAAACCGGGGCGTTATAGCCGTATGTGCTGCCAACGAAAGTATCGGCACCGATTGCCAGCGCCTCGAGGAGCATTTCATCCCTTCCCCACATGATGGTATATTTCCTGTCCTTGAAATCAAGACAGAGCTGGTAATCCATCATGTCCTCGAAGGTGTACTTGATTCCGGCGAGGTTCGGGATGATGGCGTCCATCTCCTTGAGCAGGCTGAATACATTGACTCCCACATGCGTGAGCACCGGGATGTGATAGAAGAAGAACGGCATGTCCGGAACAGCGGAAGCTACCTGGGCCAGCGTTTTTGCGAGAGCCTTGACATCGGATGCCTTCTGATAATACGGAGCGGTCATTGCGACAGCATCGAGGCCGCATTCCTTGGCATACAGGGCAAGCTCCCTGCATTCTTTTACAGAAGTGCCGCCGACAAAACCGATCAATGCGAAGTTGTCGTCCTTGTACTTGGCCCACTCCCTGTAAAGAGCTTTTTTCTCATCCATCGTAAGGGATGAGCCTTCTCCGGTAGTACCTGCGACGAAAGCGCCGGTAATGCCGTTTTTCTTGTAAAATTCCGCCTGAAGCCCGACAACAGACAGATTCAGCTCTTCATCGGCAGTGAAGCCGGTGAATGGAGCCACGATCAAGCCTTTGATCTTTTTCATTGTTTCCAGCAATTAATTATCTGCGTTTATGCATAGTAAAAAAACAGTCTATTCTTTTACAATAGGCCTGTAGTCTTAGTGCTGGTACAAATGTATTCCATAAAAGATGAATATGCAATATATATTCTCCAAAATCTCCAGAAATAATCAATGAAAAATATTTTTTTCTTACATTTAGCCTATATACATATTATTTAATGTGATATTTGTCAAATTAATCATATAATATGTAACTTTGTAAGGAACGACTAATAAAACCCAAACATGAAAGAAGAGTCCAGTCTCGTACAACAAACCCAGAAAGACATTCTTAAATACATATCTGATAATCCTGACTGCAAGCAATTGCCTAAAGAACAAGAATTCGTAGAGATCCTGGGCGTAAGCCGGGTGGTGGTCAGGGAAGCGCTCAGCCAGCTGCGCGCCCTCGGGTTTATCGAGACCAAGAAAAAGAAAGGCACGGTAGTGACCACACCGGAAGTGTTCGGCGTCATAAAGACGATCGTATCTTCCGGACTGCTGGACAGGAGCACACTGCAGGACCTGTTCCAGCTGAGAATCATGCTTGAGATCGGCATGGCGGACTTTGTGTTCCTCAACAAGACACCGGAACAGATGGAAAAACTTGACGGAATCATCGCCGAACAGGCAGAACTGGATGTCCTCATGACACAGGCCAAGACCGAAGACGAAAGGATGGAGATAGCCAAGAAGCTCACCGATGTCGACTTCAGGTTCCACGGAACACTTTTCGAAATGACCGGGAACAAGTCCCTGATCGACTTCCAGCATATCCTGCGCCATCTTTTCACGTTATACCTCCCTCAGACCAAATTCGATTACCACAATGCCAGCGTAATCTCACATATCGGACTGTTCAATATCTTGCGGAACGGCACCCCGGATGCATTCAGGACGGCGATGAGGCTTCATCTCTCCACCCAGTTGAAAAACATGCAGACAATCCTGGACCGGGTTTATCAGAAATAACACAATCTCATCATGATAAAGAAAATCATACGGTACGTCCTTACGGCCGTACTCCTCTCTTCAAACCTGTCATTGCAGGCAACGACGGTCAAGGCATCAAAGGCCGCGGAATTCCCGCTCGGCGAAGGTCACGGCACAGCCGGAGCATTCATCGGAGCGCTGGACAACAATACCGCCATCATTGCCGGCGGATCGGATTTCCTGACGCTAAGACCATGGGAAGGCGGCAGCAAGTCCTTCCTTGACGGCATCTGGCTGCTTACCAAGGCCGCAGAAGGATACAGCTGCACCAAGGTGGAGGGCGCGGTCCTCCCATATGGCATGGCCGGCGGATGCAGCGCCGTGAGCGGAAAGGCCCTGTTCTGCTTCGGAGGCCAGACGGCGGAAGGCAGCAGCAGCGATATCCTGAAGATAACGAAGAACGGCTCGTCATGCGGCGTGGAGTGCGTCGGCAAGCTTCCTGAAGGATTCAAGGCGAACGCCGCAACGACATACAAGGGACATATCTACCTCCACGGTTCGCAGGAAGGCGCCAATGCGCTGTACAAGCTCACTCCGGAATCGATGCAGTGGACCAGGCTGGCCGGCTGCCCGGAGAGGCTCCTGTCGGAAGGCAGCTCGCTGGCATACCAGCACAACGGCAAGGAAGCGGCCCTGTATCTCATAGGCGGCCGCGGCACGGACAAGGACGGCCTGTTCATTGCCGACCATGTCTGGGAATACCTGCCGCTGCGCGACAGTTGGGAGCGCAAGGCGGCATTCGCATACGATGGCAAGGAATTCAACCTCATGTACGGCACATCCATGAGCTATGGCTCCGCGCACGTACTCACGTTCGGAGGTGACGACGGCGTGGAATTCATCAGGCGCGAGAATCTGAACGCCGAAATAGCGGAAGCCGGTGACACCGCGGCCGCGGACAGCCTGCGCGCCGAACTAGCGGCGGCATTCACGGGACATCAGGGATTCTCGGACAAGGTGTATGCCTACCACGCGATTACAGACACCTGGACAGAGCTCGCAACCACAGAATTCCGTCTGCCCGCCGTCACGACCGGCATCATGCTGGGAGACAAGGTTGTGCTCGTCTCCGGTGAGCAGAGCCCAGGCGTCAGGAGCAGCGCCATCACGGAGCTCGATATCAAGGACGAAGTCTCATTCGGCTGGCTCAACTATGCCGTGGTGATCCTCTACCTCCTCGGCATGCTCGGCATCGGATTCTATTTCAGCAGGAAGAACAACAGCACGGAGAAGTTCTTCAAGGGAGGCGGCAACATCCCTTGGTGGGCGGCCGGCATAAGCATCTTCGCCACGGCGCTCAGCGCAATTACCTTCCTGTCGATCCCGGCCAAGGCATATGCCGCAGACTGGAAGATGTTCATGTTCAACATGACCATCATCATGATCGTGCCGGTGGTCATCAACTTCTATCTGCCGCTCATCAAGAAGCTCAACGTGGCATCTGTCTACCAGTACCTCGAGGAGCGTTTCAGCAGCCCGGTAAGATATCTGGCATCCGCATTCTTCTGCCTGTTCATGTTCGCCCGTGTGGCGATCGTGCTCTTCCTGCCGTCACTCGCGCTCAATGCCGTCACCGGCATCAATGTCTACCTCTGCATCGTGCTCATGGGTGTCGTGACCATCATCTATTGCACCATGGGCGGTATAGAGGCTGTCGTATGGGGTGACGTGATCCAGGGCTTCCTGCTCGTAGGCGGCGCCCTGCTCTCGCTGGTATGGATCATCCATGGCATCGACGGAGGATTCGGAAAGATGATGACGATCGCGATCGACGAAAGCAAGTTCCACATCTTCGACCTCAGGTGGGATCTGACCCAGCCTGTGCTCTGGGTGGCACTCATCGGCGGATTCGCCAACCAGCTCCTGACCTATACAAGCGACCAGTCTGTGGTACAGAAATACCTCACGGTCAAGGATGATAAAGGTGCCAGGAAAGGACTCTGGCTCAACGGTATCCTGACCGTGCCTATCACGTTCCTGTTCTTCGGCATCGGCACCGGACTGTATGTGTTCTTCAAGCAGAATCCTGGCATGCTCAGTGTCGGAATGACCAACACGGACTCCATATTCCCTCACTACATGATGTGCCAGCTGCCGGCCGGTATCGCCGGATTGCTGATCGCGGCGGTTTTCGCTGCTGCGATGTCCACTCTTGCCTCCAACATCAATTCTTCAACGACCGTGATGTCCGTGGATTTCTTCTCAAGGCTGCGGCCGCAGAGCACCGACCAGCAGAAAGTCAAGTTTGCCAAGACCGCCGGCATCATCGTCGGAGGACTCGGCGTGGTCATGGCTCTTGCACTCGCGACCTTCGACATCGCCTCGCTGTGGGATCAGTTCAACTTCTTCCTCGGCCTGCTTACCAGCGGTCTCGGCGGACTGTTCATGATGGGTATCTTCACCAAGAGGATCGGCCCGAGGGCCGCGTTCACCGGCTTCTTCGGCAGCATAGTGGTGCTCCTCTGGTGCAGCGCGAATACCGCAGTGACCTCCACCTTCTACGGATTCATCGGACTGATGTCCTGCTTCATCATCGGCTATCTCTCAAGCTTCATCTACGGATACAGGAAATAATTGGTTGCAAGAATATGAAAAGCTTCAGGATGTTCTTGATGGCCACCGTGGCCGTCCTCTGCTCCTGCTCGGAAAGCGGCGAGCTCGATTATGACAGGCTCAACCGCCAGGCGGCGCAGGAATATCTGACCCCCATACGCTCCGGCTACCAGGGGAAGATGCCTTTCTGGAACGAATTCGCGTACAAGTTCACCTATGCGCCGGCTTTCGACTTCGAGGAGAAGGAGGGTGCAGCCGCATACCGGTTCACCGTCAAATATATCGACGACATCAACGACGGGCACAAGAAATATTTCCGTGCCGGCATGAGCGTGCCGACGCTGGAGGAGATGCTCGGCAAACTTCCCGATATGAAGGAGGGCCGCACATGGACCTTCACGGCCGCCAGCCCGAAGGCCGATCTCTCCCCTGTCTGGTCGGAGATTCCGGCCGGGAACGTCGCCCTCCTCGTCGAGGCACTTGACGGCAACGGGGATGTCATCGGCGCAGTCGGAGCGCGGAAATTCCTCAGGGACTTCCCGTTCCACGGACCATACCACGAGGCGGTGAGGCCGTATCTGGAAGCTGCCAGGATGGCGGGTATGTATGTGCACACGCTGCCATTCATCAGTTATTGGATGGAGAACGGGACTCCGGACCCTTCGTTCAAGCACAACAGCTATGTGTGCAAGACTGGCGGCGGAACCGTGCAGCTCGAGGTCAATCTGGCCAAGCTGATTCCAGGGAGGAAGGAGGAATTCCTCGCGGTCGCAAGGAAAGTCGCGGATTTCATGATCAGCGTCGCACAGGGGGAAGACAAGCCTCTGGCCCACTTCCCGCCGACATATTACAAGGATTTCATCCGTGTTGCGGTCGAGAACGCCGGACAGACGATGACCATGGAGCCGACGCTGGCGGCGAAGGCCTATCTCGACTTGTTCGACGCCACGGCGGAAAACAAGTATTACGACGAGGCCCTGGCCATCGCCCGGACTTACTGCCGCATCCAGGGACAGGACGGGTCGTTCCCTATCAAGATGTATGAGGAGACCGGAGAGCCGGTGAACGGCGTCAAGGCTTCGCCATATTCGCTTCTGGAGCTCTGGCGCAGGTTTGACAAGCAGTACGGCTGCACCGAATTCCGGGACAATACCGCACTGACCGAGAAATGGATGTTCGAGGTCGCGATCCCACGGTTCGACCTTACCGGACAGTTCGAGGATGTGGGCGTGAACGGGCTGAAGCCATTCCAGAACCTCACCAACGTCACATATGCATTCTATGCCAAGTATATCTACGAAAACATGGCACTGACCGACGAGAACAGGGAGCTGTGCCGCGACATGATGGCGCTAGCCGAGGACCAGTTCGTTTATTGGGATCACCTGAAATATGCGGACGGCTTCAAGATGTCCGTGAGCCCGTGCGTCTTCGAGCAGTACCAGTACCAGACCCCTATCGATGCCAGCGCCGCCAACATGGTCAAGGCCTTCCTGGCCCAGTATCATGCGACGGGCGACAGACTGGCGTTTGCCAAGGCCAAGGCACTTGCAGATGCATGCACCATCGCCCAGGACCCTAATACAGGCCGCAGCAACACGCACTGGGAGGTCGTGAGCCGCGAGAGGGACAAAGGACGCACCATCTGGATCAACTGCACCAACCGCGTCATGACCATCTGGATGATGATGGACGCCGAGCTCAACGGCACTGACGTAGATTAGTTTCTAAAGGATCTATAATATGCGGAAGGCTGGCCGATGGGGCCAGCCTTATTTATTTATATATTCCAATAAAGATATTACAGCTTGCGGGCGCCGTCGCTGATGACGACATCGTAAACCTTCGGGGCGTGGCCGAACTTGGCAGTGAACTGCTCGATGGCGGCATCCACGAACGGCTGGTAGAGTTCCTTCTTGACGAGGTTGATGGTGCATCCGCCGAATCCGCCACCCATGACGCGTGATCCGCTGACATCCATCTTGCGTGCGAGCTTGTTGAGGAAGTCGAGCTCTTCGCAGCTGACTTCGTAGAGCTTGCTCATGCCGAAATGGGTCTGGTACATCATCTCGCCGGCGGTCTCATAGTCGCCTCTTTCGAGGGCGTCGCAGACATCGAGGACTCTCTGGACCTCACCGATCACATACTCGGCGCGGAGGAAATCCTCCTCAGGAATCTCTGCGCGGACCTCCTCGAGCCATACTCTCTTGGCGTCGCTGAGGAATTCGACCTCAGGATGGTTCTTGCGGATGGCGGCGGCAGCGTTCTCGCAGGATGCGCGGCGCTTGTTGTATGCGGATGAAGCAAGTTCGTGCTTCACGCAGGAATCGAGAAGGACGAGCTTATAGCCGGCTGCCTCAGGATCGAATGGGAAGTATTTGTATTCCAATGTCTTGCAGTTGAGGCGGATAAGGCATCCTGCCTTGCCGAAGCAAGAAGCGAACTGGTCCATGATACCGCAGTTGACGCCGCAGTAGTTGTGCTCCGTGGACTGGCCGATCTTGGCAAGCTCGAACTTGTCGATGCCGTTGCCGTTGAGCTCGTTGATTGCGAAAGCAAATGTGCTCTCAAGCGCAGCGGATGAAGAAAGACCTGCTCCGAGAGGGACATCGCCTGCGAATACGGTATCGAATCCTGCGACCTTGCCGCCTCTCTTGATCGTCTCGCGGCATACGCCGAAGATATAGCGGGCCCAGCTCTGTGCCGGCTTGTCCTCTTCGTTGAGACCGAACTCGACAGCCTCGTTGTAATCGATGGAGAATGCCCTGACCTTGTCTGTGCCGTTGAGCTTGATCTCCGCCATGATCCCCTTGTCTATTGCTCCCGGGAACACGTATCCGCCATTGTAGTCGGTATGTTCACCGATGAGGTTGATTCGTCCTGCAGATGCGAAGAATTCACCTTCAGCACCATAGATCTCCTTGAATTTTGCTGCGATTGTAGCTTTCATGTTATTGGATGTTTATGTTATTGTTCCGTGGTTTCCGGATCACCGGATTCACAAATATAACAAAAGTTGGACAATATCACATTCTGATATGCACCAAAATGGGATAATGGTCGCTGACCCCTCCGAGGTAGCGCGGGCCCTGATAGGTGCGGAGGGGCTTTTCGCCGGAGTGTGCGCTGTCCCGCGTGGTCAGGAAGGGGATGCGGCAGATGCGGAAATCCGCCTTGGCGGCCAGTCCTGGGGACACGAAACATTGGTCTATGAGCTCCCATCGGCCATTGAATCGTATTGTACCTTCTCCGCGCGCCGCGGCGGGGGCGGAAAGGTTGATGCAGCGGCCTTCAAGGGGCTCGTAGATGTCGGAGTCGGGCGTATCGTTGAAGTCGCCCAGCGAGACGATGCTGCTCCATCCGGCCACGCTCAGCGAATCGGCCAACGAGGCCATGCGCTGTACTGCGGCGCGCCGGCGCGGATCGGCCGCCTTGCCTCCGAACTTGGACGGATGGTGGTTGACCAGCACCGCGAGGCTGTCCCCCTCCGGAGTGCGCAGGCCGGCATAGAGTATATCCCGCGTGACAACTCCAGGGATGGCCGCAGGAGCCGTTTCCAGGGCCTCCAGACGGTCTTTGCGGTAGAGCAGGGCCACATCTATGCCCCGGGGGTCCGGAGAGTCGTAGTGGACCGTTTCATAGTCATATTTCTTGAGGTTGGTCGTGCTGAGAAGGCTGCGCAGTACAAAAGCATTTTCGACTTCCGCGAAACAGACGATGTCCGGCATGCCGCCGGCTTCATCCGATATGTAGAAAAGCGTCTTTGCAATGCAGCCGCATTTGGCATAGAAGCGGCGCTTGGACCAGCGGCGCGCTCCTGCAGCGGAGAACTCGGCATCGCTGTCGCTCGTGCCTCCATCCACGAAATCGAAGAAATTCTCAAGATTCCAGAACACGATGCTTATATCGGCCTGCTTCCCCTGGCCTGGGCTGATGATCGTAAGCAGGGACAACGCCGCTGTTATCAATGACTTTTTCATCCCGCCAATATGCAATATGTCCGCGTAAATTCTCATAAGAATGATAAAATTCGTAAATTTGCGCTGCAAAAAATTATGTGATATGTCATTGAAATGCGGTATAGTCGGACTTCCGAATGTCGGCAAATCCACTCTTTTCAACTGTATTAGCTCAGGAAAGGCGCAGAGCGCCAATTTCCCATTCTGCACCATCGAGCCTAATCTCGGCTCGACCAATGTGCCGGACAAGCGGCTCGAGGTGCTGGCCGACATCTGCCAGCCTAAGAGCGTGGTTCCGGCCACAGTCGACATCGTCGACATCGCAGGTCTGGTCAGAGGAGCGAGCAGGGGCGAAGGTCTCGGCAACCAGTTCCTGGCCAATATACGCGAATGCGATGCGATCCTTCATGTGCTCCGTTGCTTCGACGACGGTAATGTGGTGCATGTCGATGGCAGCGTAGACCCTGTCCGAGACAAGGAAGTTGTCGACCTCGAACTGCAGATCAAGGACCTCGAGACCGTGGACGCGCGTCTCGGCAAGGCGGACAAGGCAGGCAAGGCGGGCGACAAGGACGCGAAGAAGCTCGCAGACTTGCTGACACGATACAAGGCGGCGTTGGAGCAGGGGCATTCCTGCCGCTCCGTCGAGCTGCTGAACGAGGATGAGGAAGCCATGGCTCATGACCTTTTCCTCCTCACCAACAAGCCGGTGATGTATGTATGCAACGTGGACGATGCTTCCGCCGTGAACGGCAACAAGTATGTGGATATGGTCCGCGAGGCCGTCAAGGAGGAGAATGCGGAGATCCTGATCATTTCAGCCAGGACTGAATCGGAGATTGCCGAAATGGACGATTATGACGACAGGCAGATGTTCCTCGAGGAAATGGGATTGCAGGAGTCTGGAGTGGTCAGGCTCATCCAGGGTGCATATCACCTCCTGGGACTGCAGACTTTCTTCACCGCCGGTGCCGACGAATGCCGCGCATGGACAATCAAGAAAGGGTACAAGGCACCTAAGGCCGCTGGTGTTATCCACACGGATTTCGAAAAGGGATTCATCCGCGCCGAGGTCATCAAATACGAGGACTTCGTCAATTACAAGACAGAGGCTGCTGTACGTGCAGCAGGCAAGATGGGAGTCGAAGGCAAGGAGTATGTCGTCCAGGACGGAGACATTATGCATTTCCTCTTCAACGTGTAAGCATTCTTTCCCTGAATAAAACAAGCAGGTCGGCCCTTGAAGGGTCGGCCTGTTGCATATCTGATCTATCTATTAATAGAATCTTGCTCTGTTGTCCTTGACTCCTGCGCTTTCCATCATGACAGGGAGGATCATCTGGTTCATGTACTGATTCTTCTGTGCAAGATAGTTCTTGGCATCATCCTCTGTGTAGAATGAACCTGTGTCACGGCCTGTAACCTGGAATACATATGTTCCGATGGCACCGGCAACCGGTCCGCAGATCTTTCCTTCTGGAGCAACTGAAAGTGCACCGATGAATGCAGGATCGAGACCCTGGCCCTTCATTGAAGAGAAGGTGACATCGCTCTGTGAGCTGACTGTCGTGTTGAGAGCGGCAGCGATCTCTTCGAGAGTGTTGAGACCGGCGATCTTCTCTGCAACCTCAGCGGCCTTCTTCTCAGAAAGTTTCTCGCTATAGAGGTTCATGCGGATCTGGCTGGCAACTTCTTCAACCTTTGCGAAACCCTCTTTGTGGATTCCCTTGACGGTAGCGATGAAGAAGTAGTTGTTGTTGATGGTGATGATATCGGAAACCTTGCCAGGCTTGTTGTCGAATACCCATCTTGTGATCTCCTTGGCATTGTCGATCGCGCCATAGTTGGCTGTGCTTTCGAGCACATTGTCCATCACATGGGAGTAAACGCCAAGTTCATCGATGGCTTCCTTGTAGCTCTTGGTCTTTGCGATGGTCGCGAAGTTGTTGGCCTGTGAGTAGTACTGGTTGAATGTCTCCTTGCTTGCAAGAGGAGTCTTCTCATAGATGGCCACCTGCTTCATCTTAACCGGCTCTGCCTTCTCGACAACCTCAGCGAGGAGCTTGCCGTACATGGTGGTGTTGATGAACTCAGGAGTATTGATCTTGGCATCGAAAAGCTTCTCGCATCCAGGGACTGTGTTGCTCTGGGTCATTGCAAAAGGAGCATTGACTCTGAGCTGTGAGATGAGCTCGTCATTGATTTCGGTTGCATCGTTTGCAGAGATGACCCTGATGCTGATGCTCTCAGGACGCATGGTCTCAGCAAGAACCTTGACACCGTAGAATGTGTTGCCTTCGGAAATGATTGTGGAAGTCTGGCCTGGTGCTGACGCATCCACGAAATCGCTCACTGCCTGTGATACAGTCTTGAGCTCGCCGGCCTTGTACCAGTACTCGGAATAAGGACGGTCTGAATTCTTCATGAGGAAGTTCTTGACATTTTCTGTAGTAGCGAATTCCTCGTAAAGTTCTGACATTTCCTCGTTGGTGGCAGTGATGTCTGACTCAGAAGGCTTGACCTCGAATACGACATATTCCATATCCCTGCTTGCAGGCTGCTTGAAGAAATTCTTGTGCTTGTTGTAGAAATCCTTGATCTCAGCACCTGAAACTACAACCGTTGAATCCTGTTCGAAACCGAAAGGAACCATTACGAAATCAACGTTGGTGGTATTGTTGTTTTCAGCGATCGCATTCTTGAGCATAAGAGGATTCTGAACGTCGCTCTGTGAGAAGAGTGATCCGTATTTTGCATAGAACTGCTGTGCGAAGATGGAATTCTGGAGATAATCCCAGTAAACCTTGAGCCTTCCGGATTCATCTGAATTGACATTCTGAACAAAATCTGCAACAGCCTGAGGATCGAACACGCCCTCTTCGTTCATGAATGCATAGTTCTGTGAGATGATAGGAGAAACCATGTCACCGGTAGTGAGGGAAACCATCTCGGCGTCGCCGACATTGAAACCTGCAGCCTTTGCATTCTTGATGAAAAGGAACTTGTCGATGAAGCTCTGCCAAGCAGAATTCCTGATCTGGGCCTGCTGCTGCTCATTCTTTACTGATGAGTTGGTCATTATCTCATTGACTGTGGAGAAGTGCTCGACTTCTTCCTGGAAATCAGTATATGAAACTGATTTTCCTCCGATTTCACCGACATCATATTTGGAAGACATCGAAGAAACTGCAGAATCGATAGAGGATGGATCGATAATGAATGACAAAAGTCCGATTGCTACGATGATTGAAACCGCTGCTCCGAACTTTGTGCGAAGTTTTTGAAGAACCGCCATATTATTGGTATTTTAATAATTATCAGTTTATATATTGGGGTGCGAAGATAACAAATTTCCCTTAAATCAACATTATTTTTTTAGAAAAGGACCTATAAAATTGACTGAATCTATTACGACAGCCGTAGTATCCTGTATCACCACGCTGTAACTGTTGAACGGTTTCATTATTATTGCGTTGCGTGCGTGATCGTCGGATTTCATCCCATATCCTTGCATGAAGCCGTCCGGAGAGTACATACGGACATAGCAGTCCGTATAAATCTGGTTGATCCGCTGATCCCAATAGATGGTGTCAGTTTCCATTGTCTCCTGCTTGATTATATTCTGAATGGATACGTTGCCGAAAGCGGACCAGGCCTCTCCCTGTGTATTCTTGAAGGTCTTGTGACTAGCCTTGTCCGACAGCATTATGGTCTCGAGCAAGCCTTCGTCTGTATAGCTGTACACTGCAAAACCTTCCGGGAAGAGTTCAAGGGACATGGTGTCGGTTTCGAACCTCTGCATCAGGTCGGCCTCGATGCGCATCACCACAACTCCGTTCTTTGTCTGGACAGCGAACATGTCGTTCACAGTCTGCATAGGAGTCTCTTCCAAGTTGATGGAGTCCGCTTCCTGCAATTTACCGGAACAAGAATATACGACGAAAGCAACCGCGGTTGCGGTTGCCATCATCTTCAGGTATTTGACAATACGGTTCAATTTATTATTTCTGTGTCCTCACGGTTGTGACAGCCTTCATGCCGCCGCAGGATACAGTGTAGCTCTGTCCGGCTGTGAGGTCATACATGAATGCCTCTGCAGTCTGAGGGAAGTATCTGCTGTACTGTGCGATAAGGCTGTTTGCATCGTCTGCAAGACTCTCATCGGCAGCTTTTGCCTTCTGGAGGTAGTCAACTGCAACCCAGTAAGGAGCTCTCCTTGAAATCTCATCGCCACCGCAAGTTGTAGAACCCCAGATGTTACCGATAAGCATATAAGCAGTTCCTCTTACAGATGGATTGAGATCTGCTGCTTTCTGTGCAGCCTCGAATGCCTTTCCTCTCATTCCGTTCTTGTAGCATACAGTTGCAAGTTCGCAATAATACTCTCCCTTGGTCATGTTGTCGGTGTCAGGGTGGTTGATAGCCTGCTCAAGGTAGCTGATTCCTTCTTCGACATTGTCCCTGACATTGTTGAGCTTGTACAGGAAGTATGCGGACCTGGCTGAAGGTTCGATCTTATGCATCGCTGTGACAGCCTTGAGATAAAGGTCGTTGTTGGTGCACTCCTCGGCATTGTTGAGCATGCTCACGATTCCGGAGATAACTGAAATATCCTCAGGATTTGCCTCATATCTCGGGGTGAGAAGAGCAAGGAGGTTGTCGCAGCTTGCTACGTTGCTGCCGATGAACAGACCTTCGAGATCACCCTTGATCTTCTTGTTCTGCTCTGCCTCCAATTCTGACTTTGGTTCAAGAGAATTGATGATGTCAAGATTTCTCTGGTATGTATTGATTACATCCTCGGCAGAAATCTCATTGTTCTGATAAAGGTCGATTGCAGCATTGAGGTCGAAAAGGAGGATGGAGCTCTTTGTTGCGCCTTTGTTTGTCTCGATGATCTTGTTATACTCTTCGAAGAGCACCTTTGGATCTTTCACGAAATTAGAAAGGTCGACACCCTTGTTGTTCAGAGCAGTGGCGGCATATTTTGGATAATACTCGATTCTTGTGTCATGCAACGCCATCAAAGTGTCTACAAGAGCTTTCTTGTATTCAGCGTTTCCTGCATTCTTTGCAATAAGGTTCCTGATGAGGGTTGTGCCATCCACAAGCATGGTCTGGTTTGCCGTAGGAGGACAGATTATATAAGCCTGTCTCCAGTTAGGCATAGCCTCAGTGTAGTTCTTCTGCTTGAAATACTCCTTGTAATAAGAAAGGTACTTGATGCAGTTTGCACTGTCTGCTCCATACTTTCCCTGTGCGGATACATTCGCGCAAGGAACCATCATCATTGCTGTCAAGATTACTAATGCGATATTTTTCATATCAGTTTATTTTATTTGTTTTCAATATGTTATCTATATCTCTGTTTCTGGAACCAGATATCGAATCCATTGAGTCCGATAGTGAAGTTCACGTATCTTTCACGTATCATGTCTCCCTGCAGGGATCCTCTCTGTCCAAGATCGACTCCAACCGATACTCCGTTGTTATACAATTTCAATACCGGGAATGTCATTCCGAGTGTTATTCCCATTGAATTGATCTTATTTCCGTCCACAAGGAAGTAATCATTCTTGTAATATGCTCCTGCCTTGTATGAGCATCTGCGGAAATAATAACGGACATCATTGATGTTCGGCACGAATTCGAAACCTGCCCTGTATGCCTCAGCAACTCCGGCTGTGAACACTGACCTCGAGTTATTGGAGAATCCCGCAACCTTGTCCATTCCGGTATTCGTCCAGTCGGATCTAGTGTAGTCTATCTCAGCTCTCCACTTCTCGCCACGCTTCAAAGATACTCCCACTCCAAGCTCTCCTGCAATCTGAACCTTATCCTTGGTGAAATCGTTGAGATTGTATTTCAATGTATCGGAAATCAAGGATCCGGTCGAAATCTTATAACTCTCCACGTTTCCTTTAAGGTTTGCATCAAGACCGTATGTAGCACCCAGATCAAGCACGCAGTTGCCTACATTGTTTTCGTACTGGACGCCGAACTTCACGGCATTCGCCTTGAGGTACATCTTGTTGCCGGTACTTACTCCGTTATATCCGGATTGAGAGAAAGATATGACGTTCACTTTCTCAAGATTTCCGAAATATCGTATGTACTCGACTCCCACGGAAAGTCTTTTCCAGAAAGTCATACCAGCCGCGGCAAACAGCTGATACATGCTTCCGGTACCTTGTGACATTCCGGACATGTTTCCCGTCTGGCCTATCAGCGACTGATCATCGAAATAGGTGGCGAACTCATATCCTATGCCGCTGTACGGTGCAATGCCGACCATCATGGCGAGAGACCTGTAGATCGGGAACGATATAACGATATCGTTGATATTGCAAAGGTTGCTGCCGGAATGGAGGTCGTTCTGCCTGTAAAGCTTGTTCGTCTGGCTCAAACCGAAGTCCGTCATGAACGAGAGCGAGTCTCTTGCCGTAACGGATGCAGGATTGAGATAGTTGATCATCTTCTTGCTCCTGGTGGCTATTCCGGTGCCGCCCATGCTCTTGTTGTATGCGCTGCCTTGGGAAATGATGTCTCCCAATCCGAAAATGGTATATGGAGAATGGCTGCTGCCTGCACCTGACTGCGCAAAAAGCGAAGTACCGGTGATTAAAATCACGGCAATCAATGATAAAAATCTATTCATTCTCCTTTCTGACATATTCATCAGTTATTAAAGCCAACCCCATCAATACAAGGTTACAAATTACAAAGATGGAGTTTTTCATTTTTTTAACAAAATAATTCGCATCACCTCCGGTAAATATGATCACATTTTCCGGAAATCTATCCATATACGACTGTATTTCAAACTTTATGCCTGAAATAATACCGGCTTCGATGGATGATTGCAGCGAAGTCCCTGTTTCTACTGGATTTTCCGGTGTGTCAAGCAGAGGAAGAGTCCTTGAATATCTGTTCAAGGCCTTGAAACGCGTCCTGCATCCCAAAGATATGTTTCCACCTTCATACTCTCCATCCTGGTCTATGAAATCTATTGTAAGGGTTGTTCCGAAATCGAAGATTGAACATCCCTTGCCCTTGAACATTTTTCTGGAAGCTATTATTGAGGCGGCCCTGTCATAGGTGATATATTGAGGCAGGCCGTAACTGCAAAGGATATCAGAATGAGAAGGGTCAAGTATAAGGAGATGATGACACATACTTGAAAGTTTTCTTTCGTCTGAAAGTGAAACATTAGACACCGATGCCACAACCATGGCATCAGGTTTCTCCTTTTCAGTGATGGATGATATGAACTCTATCTTCCTTTCACCCTGATATCTGAATGTCTTTCCGAGGGTTATACCTTCGGACCATGCCGCCTTTAATGCGGTATTTCCTATTTCTACTACCAGATTCAACTGTCTGTCAATATTACTAAGGACTCCAAAGTTACTTATTTATTGCAATTTCTTCAAGATATGAAGCGCACGCTCCATGGAGTCGACGTTTCTAGCCACAATCTTGAGTTTGCCCTCACTTTGTTTCAGTGTCATGATCTTGTCATTTTCACTTATTTTTGAAAGGACTTTTGTGAAAACATCGGACTTGAAATAAGGAGACATCTGATTGTTGATGAAGAACGCTATGAAAAGACCGTTCTTTATTATGATCTTCTCAAAGCCCAGACGTGCACCAAGATTCCTTACCTTGACCACATGGAAAAGGTTGTCAACTTCTGCAGGCATAGTGCCGAATCTGTCTTCCAGCTGGCTGCGCATCCTGTCTATCTCCTTTTCGTTCTCAAGAGAATCAAGCTGTTTATAAATCCTTATCTTCTCGGCCGTTACATCCATATAATCATCGGGAATCAAAGCAACCTGATCTGTCTCCACGGTACAATCCTGTACAAATGATTCCTTGCCGGAACGCGTATCCATACCTGTCTCGACTCCGAGTTCCTCCATGGCTTCAGTAAGAATCTTCTGATAAGTCTCATATCCCATCTCCATTATGAAGCCGCTCTGTTCCGCGCCGAGCAGGTTACCTGCTCCTCTGATATCAAGGTCCTGCATGGCAATATTAAACCCGCTTCCAAGATCGGAGAATTCTTCAATCGCCTTGAGTCTGCGGCGGGCATCATCAGTTATGCTGACAAGTGGCGGGACAACCAGATAGCAGAAAGCTTTCTTGTTGGATCGGCCGACCCTGCCTCTAAGCTGATGAAGATCGCTCAAACCTATGTTCTGCGCCTGATTTATGATTATCGTATTTGCATTAGGTATATCCAGACCATTTTCTATGATGGTGGTACAGAGAAGCATGTCATAATCTCCCCTGATAAAGTCAAGCATCTTGTTTTCAAGCACCTTCGGTTCCATCTGTCCGTGCGCTACACATATCTTCATGTCAGGCACAAGGCGCTGTAGTATTTCATGGATGGACTGCAGTTCCTCAACCTTGTTATGAAGGAAAAAGACCTGGCCTCCACGGTTGAGTTCATAGTTGATGATGCTTTTTATTTCTTTTTCATCAAAAAGAATGATCTCTGTCTGTACAGGAATCCTGTTCGGTGGAGGCGTGTTTATTATTGATAAATCACGTGCGCCGAGAAGAGAGAACTGCAAGGTTCTTGGAATTGGTGTTGCCGTCAAGGTTAGTGTATCTACAGACAATTTCATCTGACGGAGTTTTTCTTTGGCTGATACTCCGAACTTCTGCTCTTCATCTATTATGAGAAGACCGAGATCCTTGAATTGGAATCCTTCTCCAAGCATCTTGTGGGTTCCTATCAATATGTCTATCTGACCTTGGGAGAGTTTCTTCTTTATTTCGGTAATTTTCTTTGCGGTACGTAGTCTGCTTATGTAGTCTATGTTGCAAGGAAGGTCCTTAAGTCTTGATGTGAAAGTGTTGTAATGCTGAAGTGCGAGAATGGTTGTCGGTACCAGCACAGCTACCTGCTTGCTGTCACATACTGCCTTGAATGCCGCTCTTACAGCAAGCTCGGTTTTTCCGAATCCTACGTCTCCGCATACAAGACGGTCCATCGGACAATTATCCTCCATATCTCTCTTTATGGCAGCGGTTGCTGTCTCCTGATCCGGGGTATCTTCATACATGAATGAAGATTCGAGTTCTTCCTGAAGGTATGAATCAGGAGAATATGCATATCCTGTGGAGGATTTGCGTTTGGCATACAGTTGTATAAGCTCTTTGGCTATATCCTTTACCTTTGATTTGGCACCGGACTTGAGATTCTGCCATGACTTCGATCCAAGTTTGTTTATCTTTGGAGGTTCACCATCCTTCGACTTGAATCTTGAAATCTTGTTAAGAGCGTGTACTGACACGAATACAACATCTCCGTCCTTATAAGTGATCTTGACCACTTCATGTACACGGTTCTTGTCGTCACGCATCCTCACCAATCCGCCGAATACTCCTACTCCATGATCTATGTGCACAACATAGTCACCTATATTGAAAGAATTGAGATCGTTTATAGTGAGTCTCTCGCTCTTTTCAACACTTCTCCTTATGCTCACCCTATGGAAACGGTCGAATATCTCATGATCTGAATAGCAGCATATGCAGTCTTCGGAATCGATGAATCCGGAATGTATGTTCTTTCCTGTTATGAATTCAGGGATAAGACCACCGTTCTGGTGTAAGATAGATTTGAGTCTTTCCGCTTGTGATTCTTTCTCGGAATATATGAAAACCTTGTATCCTGATTCTATTTTATTCCTTATATCCTCGGTCAGCAACTCGAAATTCTTGTTGAATACCGGTTGGGGAGATATCTTGAACCTTACCGTATCTTCAGTTGATACACTCATCGGTGTATCTATGAATATTTTTTGGAAAGATGAATATTCTTTTATGAATTCAAAATCCGAATACATGTCATATGAATCCATCCATACCACTGTATTTGGTGGCAAGATGCTCGCTATGCTCACTCCATCGGATTCTTCTTTGGATATTATATCAGAAATTATATCGGCTTCTTCTACTTCTTCTGATGAAAGCTGTGTATTACTGTCAAATATGTTTATCTTTTCTATCTCATTGCCCCAGAAAGAAAATCTGTATGGATTATTCAGAGAGTAGGAGAAAATATCTATTATCGATCCCCTTATGGCATATTGTCCTGGAGCTGATACGAAATCCACTTTCTCAAAACCGTTTTCATATAGCTTTGTACTTATATCTTCGAATGATAGTTCGTCACCTTTTCTGATTTTCCATATGGATGAATCAATTTTCTCATAATCAGGAATTAGTTCAGCAAGAGCTTCCGGATAAGATACTATAACAACAAGACCATCCCCTCCTGACTTTATCTTGCTTATTGCCGCTGTCCTCTGTACTCCAAGGGAAGACTTATAATTACTTCTCTCTATTCCTTTGCCGGTTGAAGGAAGAAAGAATATCTTATCACCTTCTATTATACTGTAAAGGTCAGCAGAACAGTATTCCGCAGTATCCTTGTCCGGCATGATGATAAGATTTATATTTTTTTCTGCTATCTGGGAGAAAACAAACCATCTGGCTGAAAGAAAAAGTCCTCCGCAATATACATCAGAACCCTCTGATATTTTTTTCTTCAGATAAAAAGCAGTATTCTTACTTATCAACATCAGTTAAAATATTCGGTTGAAAAAATGTTGGAAGTGCTGTTGAAAAATACCATGTTGCATGTTTATAATCTGCGGCCGTCATTTATCAACAATCTGTCAAATGACATATAAAACGATCAATCAACAGTTATACTTCTCCTAACTAAATGAAAATCAATAAATATTAGAACTTATCAACATATAAACAGCAATATAATATCCAATAAGAATCACTTAATTAAATAACATATTGATATTTTATTGATTGAAATTGGCCACCTCAAATTTAGTCATATTTTGGAAAATAGCTTTCAGCATTAGGATTTAAGTCCTTATATTTGTTCAGGTAATGTTAGATTATGGCTGATTTCGATCCAAGGAACATAAGCAGCGACAAAGACGTCGACGGAGTGATAAGGCCGCAGGAACTTGGGGATTTCACTGGTCAGAGAGAGATCATTTCCAACCTTGATATCTATATCAAGGCAGCGAAGATGAGAGGAGAAGCTCTTGACCATATTCTTTTCCATGGTCCTCCAGGACTTGGCAAGACCACTCTTGCACATATCATAGCAAATGAGATGGGTGTTAATATGAAAATAACATCCGGTCCTGTTCTTGACAAACCTGGAGACCTTGCCGGACTGCTTACATCCCTTGAGGAAGGTGATTTGCTTTTCATAGATGAAATCCATCGTCTGTCCCCTGAAGTTGAGGAATATCTTTATTCCGCCATGGAGGATTATGTGATAGACATCATGATAGATAAAGGTCCCGGAGCTCGCTCTGTCAGGATCACGCTCAATCCTTTCACCCTTGTTGGAGCTACCACTAGAAGCGGTCTGCTTACTGCTCCTTTGAGAGAGAGATTCGGTATCACCTGTGCTCTCGAATATTATGATACCGATGAACTTATGAAGATTGTGAAAAGGAGCGCAGGTATCTTGAAGGTGGCGATAGACGATCAGGCTGCACGTGAGATAGCGATGAGAAGCCGTGGTACTCCTCGAATTGCCAACTATCTTCTCAAGCGGGTAAGGGATTTCGCCCAGGTCATGGGTGATGGTGCGATAGATCTCAAGATTTCAAAGTTTGCATTGGATAAGCTGAAGATAGATACACGTGGTCTCGATTCCATAGACAATAAGATCCTGCGTACCATCATCACTACTTTCAAGGGTGGTCCTGTAGGCGCCAACACCATAGCGACAGCTATCGGTGAGGATCAGGGAACTTTTGAGGAGGTATATGAGCCGTATCTGATAAAAGAAGGTTTCATCGTAAGGACCCAGCGGGGCAGGGTGGCAACCGATATGGCATATCATCATCTCGGGCTTGACGAATTATTGTTCCAAGCTGGAAATGCAAGGCTGAACAACATAGAAAACGATCCTTCTCTCTTTTGAAAAGGGTCGTTTTATTATTTATAAGGACAAATATGGGTTATTTGAATTGGTCATTTCGCTAAAAATGACTAAAATTGCAGAATAATAGAAAATTATTATCAATTCAATTATAAAATGGCGGATAAATTCACATCAAAGATTCCTGATGGGCCTTTGGCAGAAAAATGGACCAAGCGTAAATCAGAAATTCATCTTGTCAGTCCAAACAACAAAAGAAAGCTTGAAATCATCGTAGTTGGTACCGGACTCGGCGGCGCATCTGCAGCTGCTTCCCTCGGCGAACTCGGCTACAATGTCAAGATTTTCTGCATCAGCGATACTCCTCGTCGTGCTCACTCTATTGCAGCACAGGGAGGTATCAATGCTGCCAAGAACTATCAGAATGACAATGACTCCATCTATCGTCTCTTCTACGACACAATCAAGGGTGGTGACTATCGTGCACGTGAGGCTAATGTCTACAGACTTGCTGAGGTAAGTGCATCCATCATCGACCAGTGTGTAGCTCAGGGTATTCCTTTCGCAAGGGAATACGGCGGATATCTTGCAAACCGTTCATTCGGTGGTGTACAGGTCAGCCGTACTTTCTATGCAAGGGGACAAACCGGACAGCAGCTCCTTCTTGGTGCTTACGCTTCTCTTAACAAGGAGATTGCAAACGGTACTGTAAAGTCATATCCTCGTCATGAGATGCTCGATCTCGTCATTATCAATGGTGAGGCTAAGGGTATCATCGCTAGAAACCTTGTTACCGGTAATATCGAAAGATTCGGTGCCCACGCAGTTGTGATTGCTACCGGTGGATATGGAAATACATTCTTCCTTTCTACGAATGCAATGAACAGCAACGGTTCAGCTGCAGTTCAGTGCTTCAAGAAGGGTGC
>JAZQNI010000065.1:0-7423 GCA_045627265.1 Candidatus Cryptobacteroides sp. | reverse complement strand
TTGTGGCCCTTTTCCAGCCGTGTGCGGTTGGCCTTTGCGAAATCGGCATAATATCCGGCATTCTGATAATCCTGGTTCTTGCTGTACCAGAACGTCAGTATCGGCTCATCGAAAGACTCCACACCGGCCTTGAGCTCATCCTTTGCCACCGAGCGGTCTTTCCAGTTGATTCTGGTCCTGACATCCACTGCCTTCGCGGAGGCTTCATAATAATCCCACGCCAAGCGCCTGGACATTGCCTCTTTCTTGATCTGTTCCAGGACTTCGAGCTGCTTTTTCGGCCGGTCCGAATCCACAAATGACATGTAATCCCTCCACAATGAATTGAGTACACGAGACTCCTTGTCCTGCGCATTCGCGCCAAAGGCTGCGGACAAGGTCAATATTGCGACGGTAAGGAATGATTTGAACTTCATAAATTCTCTTTTTGAAAATATGGAACTGCTTCTGACACAACATATGTGCTGCCGCCGATATATATCAAAGGTAATGCCATTCCCTCAGCCTCTGACAGAGCGCGCCTGCAGGCTGTCCTGACATCGGGTTCGCAGATGGTCCTGCAGCTGCCGCCAAGAGCCAGAAAACGCCTCTGAACCTCTTCCGCGGGCATTGCACGGTGATTTGCCGCATTGGTGAATATGACAAGCGCGTCTGCCGGAATCAGTGACAGAACGGCATCCACATCCTTGTCAGCGACAGAGCCGTACACCATCACCAGACCACGTCCCGACGGGTTGGCATCTGACGGTGCGGTGAGTTTCTGGAGCTGCGCGAAATTGTATTTCAGTCCGTGGGCGTTGTGGCCGATGTCACATATCACCTCAGGCTCGGTGCATAGTCTCTCCCAGCGTCCGTGGAAGCCTGTCCGCGAGGCGGTGTGGATGATGGCATCGATGTCAGTTCCGGTCAGGGAACCGCCGAGCGCGGTGATGACGGTCTGCAGGTTCTTCTCCTGATAACTGCCCTGCAGATCCATCGCCGCCAGAATGTCGCCGAACCCGTCGATACGGGCACTTTTATCGGCAAAAACCAGTTCCGGCTGCTCTGCAAGGCTCATATTGGTATATTTGAACTTCCTCTGGAACACCTCGTCTGTCTCCGGTCCGGACTCCCCTATGACGGCACGCACGCCCGGTTTGATGATGCCGGCTTTCTCGAAGGCGATCTCGGGCAGTGTGTTTCCGAGCAGGTCGCAATGGTCCAGGCCGATATTGGTGATGACGCTCAGTTCGGGCGTGATGATGTTGGTACTGTCCATCCTGCCTCCCAGTCCGGTCTCGATGACTGCCACATCCACTTTCTGCCTGGCAAACCAGTCAAAGGCCATCATTGTCGTTATCTCGAAAAAAGACAGGTCCAGGTGCTCGAAGGTGTCCTTCCATGCCGTGATGAAGTTCCACACGTCCTCCTTCGGGATCAGGCCTTCCCCGACCACCCTTATCCTCTCCCTGAAATCAAGTATGTGAGGAGACGTGTAAAGGCCGGTGCGGAGTCCCCTGGAGGCCATCACGGACGCAATCATGTTGCTCACCGAACCCTTTCCGTTCGTGCCGGCAATGTGGATCGTGCGGTACTTGCGATGCGGATGTCCGGCAAGGGAATCGAAGAACTCCATCCTGTCCAGACCGGGCTTGAACGCCTCTTTTCCGGCTGATTGGAATGACTTGAAACGGGAGAACAGAGCCTCCGTCATTTCCTGATATGCTGATTCGCTGAAGTCTTTCATAGTATATATAGAGCCTGTTTTGTAATGGTTTATTTAAGATTTTATAAAATATTTTTTAGATATTTTGATAGGATTTTGAAGGAGCAATGGGGTGCCATTGTGACTGAAAACATACTGAAAAATAGCAAAAAAGATATGTAAAAGAAAAATGTAATCATCACAAAACAGGCTCTTTGCTTTGAACGAAAAACAAATTTACTTATTTTTACGGAAGTTTTAGAAAAATTTATGACCAGCAGCAGCGAAGCATTATTTTCATTTTATGACATCGACGGCGTCAGGATGGACTCCACACCGGCTCAGATGCTGGACGAATGTTCAGCCGAGCCACGCGGCGTGACCGGGTCCGGAGCGGTGATTGCCGACGAGACAGTCGACCCGGAGCCGGGAAGGACAATATATTCACGCGACAAGGTGGAGGAATACCTTGCCGGGATAATGAACCTCAAGGCCGGTGCGCGGCGATTCGAGTTCGCATGGGCGGACAGCTTCACCAGGCAGCGCATCGCAATCGCCCTGATCGACGAGATATGGAAGACCGGCTCTTTCCGTCTCCAGGAACTGCAGCCGACACTCAAATGGTGCTGGGACAGCCGTGGAATCGGCTCTATGGCAGCATTTTACGCCAGCGCCGAGGCCGCTTCAGAATACATCTATGACCTCGGAATCACGCTCGACTCATACCAATACGAGTCAGCCGAAGGCGAGAACAGGTTTGCCCTGACCTTCCCCGATTCCAAGCCACGCAAATGCCCGTCAAGCGCGGCACCCGACCCGACTGACTGGCTCATTTATGTGCCGTTCGACAGCTGCCAGTTCCGTCTGGGAGCATCCCTTCTTTCCAAGGCGGCAGGCAGCAACGGCGACATCGCCCCGGAAGTGGATGACGCCGATTATTTCATGGACTGCTATGAGGTCGTCAGAGAACTTGTCGAGGACGGAATCGTCACCGCCGGCATCACGGTAGGCGACGGAGGCCTCGCCACAGCGGCATACCGTTTCTGCGACAAGTGTGGGTGCAAACTCAACATCACCGGCATCTCGTCCTCCTACGAAGAGAAGAACAATATCAGGATCCTGTTCTCCGAAGTGCCTGGGGTCATCATCCAGATCCACGACATCGACTATGACTATGTGGATTCGCAGCTCCTGCTACAGGACATCGCATACTACACCATCGGCCGTCCCGACACCGCCTCCCGCGGCATCTCAGTCGTGAACACAGGCAAGCCGGCCATCAGCAGCATACTCGCTTCTCTGATGACCCAGGCTTCCGAAGGTGAAGATTAAATCAGACCCTTACAGCAACTTAGCAGCAATCTCCGAGAGTTCGCTTCTCTCTCCCTTGCGAAGATTGACATGCTCGAACAGGGCCTGTCCTGTCATCTTGTCGGACAGGTGTGTGAGGCCGTTCGACCACTGGTCCAGATAAGGCTGGTCGATCTGCATGATATCGCCCGTGAAGACTATCTTGGTGCCTTCTCCGGCCCTGGTGATGATGGTCTTGACCTCGTGCGGAGTGAGGTTCTGGGCCTCGTCGATGATGAAGAACACCTTGCCCAGGCTGCGTCCGCGGATATAAGCCAGCGGCGAGATGAAGAGTTTCTCCTCCTTGATCATCGCCTCAATCTTGAGGGCCTGCTTGCTACCTGGCTTGAACGCGCTCTTGATGACTGCAAGGTTGTCCATGAGTGGCTGCACATACGGGCTCATCTTGGATTTCTGGTCGCCCGGAAGAAAACCGATCTCCTGGTTGCCGAGTATCACGGTAGGGCGTGAAAGGATGATCTGGTCATATTCGTGCTCGAGTTCGAGGGCTGATGCAAGTGCCAGGAGGGTCTTTCCGGTACCTGCCCCGCCGGTAAGGCTGACAAGCTTGATCTTCGGATTGAGGCAGGCATCAAGGGCAAATCGCTGCTCCTCATTGCGCGGCGAGATTCCGTATGCATATTTGTCCTTGACAAGCACAATCTTGCCCTGAGCGTCGTCATAACGGGCTGTCGTGATGGTCTGGCTGCCCGGCCAGCGGAACTTGTAGAGCTGGTTCGGACGCGGTTCGTCCTTGACTGCATCTTTCCAGTCAATGGATGTTGTAGGGCCGTAATTGAGGGTCTGGAGCACATCCGCAGGCACATTGTCCAGAATCTGAACTTCCTTGAGGCTGGTCTCGACCTTTTCTTCCTCGATATGGTCGGTCATATAGTCCTGCACTTCCATGCCGACGGCCTTGGCCTTCATCCTCATGTTGATGTCCTTCGTGACAAGAGCGGTGAAACGGCCCGGATTGTTGTCCCTCACCCACATCGCAGTCGCGATGATGCGGTGGTCCTGTATATCATCCTTGAAACAGTCCTGCAGTTCCTTAGGGAATGGATGGTTGAGTTCTATCTTGATGTTGCCCAGACCCTTGCCGATCGGTACACCGGCCTTGCCGAACAGTTTGCCGGAAGACAGCTTGTCTATCGTGCGGACAAATCCACGGGAGTTGTAGGCAAGCGCGTCATTGCCCTTCTTGAACTTGTCCAGCTCTTCCATGACGGCCATCGGGATGACGATGTCGTTGTCCTGGAATTTGCGTATTGCCTTGTAGTCGTGGAGAATGATGTTGGTGTCCAGCACAAATATTTTCGGATTTTTGCCCATTTTGTGTCAAAAATGAATGGTTGTGTCGCAAATATACCTAAAATAAAGTGTAAAATGTACTTTTTTGTTGTAAATTCGCGCCGGATTTTTCTGGATACTGAAAAATCTTAACTGATTGAAATTACAAACGTTTAATTAGGATAACAAAAAAGACAATGGCAGAAATTAAGAAAAGAGTCTATCGCTTCGGTGGAAAGCATGCCGAAGGAGACGGTAAGATGAGAGAGCTCCTTGGTGGAAAGGGCGCCAACCTCGCTGAAATGTGCCTTCTCGGCATTCCTGTACCAGCAGGTTTCACAATCACGACAGAGTGTTGTACTGAATATTACGAACTCGGCGGCGGTTACACTGACCAGCTCCGCGCAGACGTTGCAGAGGCCCTCAAGGCTACAGAGGCTATCATGGGCAAGAAATTCGGCGACCCGAAGAACCCTCTCCTCGTAAGCTGCCGTTCAGGTGCAAGAAGCTCCATGCCTGGCATGATGGACACCATCCTCAACATCGGTCTCTGCTCAGCCACTATCCCTGGCATGATCGAGAAGACTCAGAACCCTCGTTTCGTATATGACGCATACCGTCGTCTCATCATGATGTACTCTGACGTCGTTATGGAGAAGGCAGAGGGCATCGAGCCGGAAGACGGCAAGGCAATCCGCCAGCAGCTCGACAAGATGATGGAAGACCTCAAGGAGTCAAAGGGCTACAAGTCAGATACAGAAATCACTGCTGACGAGCTCAAGGCACTTGCAGAGGCATTCAAGGTACGCATCAAGGAAGTTCTCGGTGTCGAGTTCCCTGATACTGCAGAGGCTCAGCTCTGGGGTTCAATCGGTGGTGTGTTCAAGTCTTGGAACGGCAAGCGCGCCATCAAGTACCGTCAGATCGAAGGTATTCCTGATGACTGGGGCACAGCAGTGAACGTACAGTCAATGGTATTCGGCAACATGGGCGAGACTTCCGCTACAGGTGTGGCATTCAGCCGCAACCCTGCAAACGGTGACAACAAGTTCTACGGCGAGTGGCTTATCAACGCCCAGGGCGAGGACGTAGTTGCCGGTATCCGCACACCTAACCCTCTCAACAACGCAACCAAGAGCCCTCAGAACCAGCACCTCACTTCTCTCGAGGACGCTATGCCTGAGGTTTACAAGGAGCTTGACGCAATCCGTCTCCACCTTGAGGAGCACTTCAACGATATGCAGGACATCGAGTTCACCATCCAGGAAGGCAAACTCTGGATGCTCCAGTGCCGCATCGGCAAGAGAACCGGTCTCGCAGCCCTCAACATGGCAATGGATATGCTCGAGGAAGGCATGATCGACGAGAAGACCGCCGTCATGCGCGTTTCCCCTGCACAGCTTGACGAAATCCTCCACCCTATCCTCGACCCTGCTTCAGAGAAGAAGGCTGAGGTTATCGCTCACGGTCTCCCTGCATCTCCTGGTGGAGCTGTCGGAACCATCGTATTCTCCAACGCTGACGCAGTTGCTGCAGCAACAAATGGCAAGAAGGTCATCCTCGTCCGCGAAGAGACCTCTCCAGAGGATGTAGAAGGTATGCGCGCAGCAGCCGGTATCCTCACCCAGAAGGGCGGTATGACCTCACACGCTGCACTCGTTGCACGCGGATGGGGCAAGTGCTGCATCGTTGGTTGCGAGGACATGAAGATCGACCTCGAGAAAAAGGAAGTTTGGTTCAAGGGTTCAGAGAAGCGCTATCACGAAGGTGACGCATTCTCCCTCAACGGTGCAAAGGGTGCTGTCTATGCAGTGGCTCTCGACACAATGGACGCTTCCGACAACCCGCGTTTCGTGAAGTTCATGGGCATTGCCGACAAGTTCCGCAAGCTCGGTGTACGCACCAATGCCGACACTCCTGAGGACGCAGCACGCGCTCTCTCATTCGGTGCCGAAGGTATCGGTCTGTTCCGTATCGAGCATATGTTCTACGGCAAGAACAGCGAGACTCCGCTCAGCAAGCTCCGCAAGATGATCCTTTCCAAGACTGACGAAGAGCGCAGGGCAGCCCTTGCAGAGCTCGAGCCGTTCATGAAGGCAGCAGTCAAGGGCACAATGAAGGTTATGGATGGCAAGGAAGTCACTTTCCGTCTCCTCGATCCACCTCTCCACGAGTTCGTTCCTACTGCACACGACAAGAAGGAAGAGCTTGCCAACGAGCTCCACATCACTGAGGCCGACATCGACAAGCGCGGCGAGGCTCTCCACGAGGTCAACCCTATGATGGGTCACCGCGGAGTACGTCTCCACATCACATACCCTATGATTTCCGAGACTCAGTTCCGCGCTATCTTCACAGCAGCCGCTGAGCTCCAGAAGGAAGGATATCACCCAATGCCTGAGATCATGGTCCCTGTAACCATCTCAGAGCGTGAGATCAAGTTCCAGAAGGCTATCTGCGAGAAGATCAAGGCAGAGGTCGAGGCCGCTACCCGCGAGTTCCTCAGCTACAAGTTCGGTACTATGATCGAGATCCCTCGCGCAGCCCTCACAGCTGACCGCATGGCCCGCACAGCCGAGTTCTTCAGCTTCGGTACCAACGACCTTACCCAGATGACATTCGGATTCAGCCGTGACGACGTCAGCACATTCATGGGCGACTACCTTGGCAACAAGATCCTCGATGCTGATCCATTCAAGACTCTCGACCAGAAGTCAGTCGGCAAGCTCGTCAACTACGCTGTCACTGAAGGACGCGCAACCCGCGAGAGCCACAAGTGCGGTATCTGCGGTGAGCACGGCGGTGACCCTGCATCCGTTGAGTTCTGCCACAAGATCGGCCTCAACTACGTAAGCTGCTCACCATTCCGCGTTCCTATCGCACGCCTTGCAGCAGCCCAGGCAGCCATCAAGAACGATTAATTATTATATTCAAAAAAAAGAGCGGTTCCATCGGTGACACGAACCCCGAAAGTTAGACAAAAAACTTTCGGGGTTTTGTTATGTCAAAACGTAAGAAACATGGCTATGCAGATAGATTGAAATATATGCATATGCTAGAAGATGGGTATTCGCTTAGATATATCCATGATCATTT
>JAZQNI010000064.1:0-3520 GCA_045627265.1 Candidatus Cryptobacteroides sp. | reverse complement strand
TCCAGGGCTGCGGTATCGGAGCTTTCATCGATGAACTTGGCCCAGAAAGGCTCGTCCTTGCCGGCGGAATAGCTCTCGAACAGCCCGTCCGGGGTGGGGAGGGAGGACTTCTGGCAGCCCTTGTTTTCCAGGTTCGGCCCGCGGTAGACCCTTCTGAAGTCTCCCACGACCGTCCATGTGCCCATCTCCAGATATTGGTTGAGGTAGTCGGCGACCGGCCGCTTCACTTCCGGTAGCAGATATTTCTCCATGCAGCCCTTGATGCGGCCGCGCTCCTGAGGCGTCGTACGTTCGGTGAGAATCTTCCTGACATCGCTTCCTTCGACGCTGCCGTACTCTTTGATCGCGCCAAGCAGGATTGGGGAGAACTGGCGGTAGAGCTGGTCCATATGGGTGCGTCCGGCGTACTCCTCGCCGACCGCCAGCCTGTATTTCGGCTGGCTGCGTCTCCAGTTCATCAGGTGCCTGTACCATTCGACGGTGGCGAACGCCGCCTTGTTGCGGATGAATTTGCCGTAGGCGATGTCGCCCTCTGCGATCACCTCGATCTTCCAGTCCCAAGGCCCGAGCACGCCTTCAGAGCCCTCGTCCATGAACCAGCAGCCCGGGGCCGTCAGTTCCTCGATGGACCAGCCTGGAACGGTGTTGTGCACAAACGGGATGATGCCGAAATGCCTGATGGCGGCCGACATGCTCTCCGGCGAGTCGATGGGGTGCAGATGTGCGTTCATCTCTAACAAAGTTGAAAAGATGGAACCGAGGGCTTAGAACTGTCTGTTTTCGCCTTTCCCGATGCGTACGGTGCGGATGCCGCCGTCCTTGGAGATCGAGACGTAGTCGAAACTCTGCTCCTCCACCGTGCCTTGCGCTCTATCCAGCTTTTCGTAGTTGCAGTCGGCCATCACGTTGATCTGAGGCTGCCCTCCCGGGAATGTGTGGGAGAAGTCGCGGTGCTTGTGCCCGCATACGACGCACAGGAGGCGTATGTCCGGACGGGCTGCGAAATCGTACGTATGGCCGCCAAACTCGAATGTTGAGTGTCCGCTCAGCGCCGAAAGTGCAGCAGAAGCCGGCGACTTGTCTTTTCCGCCGAGGAACGGGATGTGGCTGATGAACACCAGACCGTACCCTTTCGGTGCGCCCAGGATGGCCTCCTCGACAATCCAGCGGAGCTGGGTCTCCGACAGTCCGCTCATCCTGCTGTCGTCCTGGACCGTGTCGGATGAGTCGAAGACGATGTAGCGGACTTTTTTGCCTGGGTTGTCATAGTAGCAGTATGTGGTGTACGGATCCGCCTCGTTGGACACTGCCCCGACAGGGCGGAAGCGGCTGAGTATGCGGGTGCTTTCCCATGCGGGGAGCGACTCGCGCTCTCGCGTGTTCCACTCTTTCTTGCCGGTGTAGTTGACTATGTCGTGGTTGCCCCTAGCCCAGAGGACAGGGGAGACTCCGCGCATCTGCTCGAGGGCGGAAATCTGCATGCCCATGCCTTCTCCGATGTAATCCAGGTAGGTGAGGGCGTCGCCTCCATAGCAGATCATGCGCTTGTCCGTGCTGTTCTGGAGCGACTCCATCAGAGCTGCGGCGTTGCCGTTGTTG
This sequence comes from Candidatus Cryptobacteroides sp., assembly GCA_045627265.1. Lineage (GTDB taxonomy): Bacteria > Bacteroidota > Bacteroidia > Bacteroidales > UBA932 > Cryptobacteroides. The sequence continues at coordinate 1,921 of JAZQNI010000064.1, read as the reverse complement.
ACCGGGAAGTGCATGTCGGTTATGAAGTAGAACCCGTCGAGTTCGTCCTTCTGCAGCTGCCGTATCTCTTCCGCCTTGCCTTCGAGATGGGAGGTATAGTAGTCAGGCACCTCACGCACTTCGTCGCAGCGGCCGATCATGTAGCGGCGCACGTCGCTCCATTTGTAATATGCTCCGTTGACCGCTTCAAGTCCAGGGAATGCGGCTTCTTTCTCGTTGAACAGTGCCTTGACGAGTATGTCGGACCTGGAGTTCTTGTAGAATTCGAGCTGGAGGTTGCTGCCCATGCATATCTGGTTGAAACTCTGCCAGTAGCGGTATGGGGCATCCTCAAGCGAGGTTATGGAATACGCGCCGATGCCGAGCAGGTTCATCAGCGGGCCGACGTTGCTGTCGTGCGCAAACCGCAGGTCGGCGCAGTGGCCGTTGCCGTCGATTGCCTTGTCCGCCTCGTCGACGATGAGCCGCAGCCACGTCCTGCCGCTCTTGGCAGTCTCGGCGCGGATCGGGGCGAAAGTGCCGTATTTAGCATTGAAACCGACGTCTCTTTTCTTGTAGAATGCAAACAGCTCTTCCGGCGTGAAGAACCTGAGCGGGTCGACGTCTATGTCGAGGCAGCCGGCTGAAACGGATGCCGTGAAGATGCCGTACAGCTCATCCTGCGATGCTTTGTACCCTCGGAACAACCTGGTCTGGAGCCCTTCGGTCTCGCTTTCCGACGGCGTCATGGCCTGTTCTTCCACCAGGATCAGGGAGTCTCTCAACCGCCCGTCCGTCCCTTTTTGTCCCGGGTATGTGAAATTGATGAAGTCGAATCCGCAGCTGATGCGGAAATCCAGATCCTTCCCGGCATCGTCGAGCCCGGCGACAAAGCCTGCCATGCTCTGGATTGTCCTCTGCTTCATGGTCGAAGTGCAGTTCACGATCCTCCTGTCTTTCTGGCGGAACACGGACGGGCAGCGTCCTGCCATGCGGCTTGCGATGCCAGTGTGCTCTGCGGATCCTTTGTCCGTCAACATGCCGTCCATGCCGATGTGGGCCTGCTGCATGTGGCGGAGCTCCATCCTGAGACTGTCTCCTTCCGGAGTCAGGGCCTTTGCCCCGTGGAGCGAATCCAGCAGCGCGACGACCCCGTCGAAAACCTCATGGCCGCGGGTCTGGTACCGGCTGCCGTGTCTGCCGATGTGGCTTATGTAGAATGCCTTGTACCCTTTCGGCGCGGGCGTGTATGCAACTTCCGGGGCATGATATGGTGCGTGGCAGGCCGCTGCCATATATGGTTGCTGCCTGATGACGGACAAAATCTCGTCGTCATCCATCACTTGCGCCCGGGCGGTGATGCAGGATGCTCCTGCGACCAACGCCAGCACTACAAAAAAATACAAAAGTCTTCTCATGATTCCGTTTCCGATATTCCTTCCAACAAAGTTAGCAATATATGGTGAACAATGAAAAAATGACGGCTGATGAATTCAGGATGGCGATGAGGTTGCATCTGGGCCAGCTCCTCAACGATTACGAGCAGCGGATAGACCGCATGACTTCAAGAGTCTGAGGCCCTTCCCGACCCGGATCGCAGGTTCATCTATCCATACAGCGACTGGGGATTCAAGGAACTGTTCGGAACAGAGGAGAACGAGATCACCTCCGGCTTTCTCGACAGTAGTCTCGTATATTGTTCTGCGGCCATCCTGAGGGATTTCAGCGCGAAGAAAGGACCGCCGTGCTGAACGACAAACTTTTGCAAATCTTCATAGAATTTCCTAAACTTGCCGAAAGGGCAAAGGGGAAAAGTCCGGAGGAGCGTGAGTTTTTCGAGAAATTCGTGCTGGCGATGACCAGGATGCCGGACTGCGAAGAGATTCCGGATGATTTCGGCGACGATTTCTTCGACCAGCTTTTCGAGGCATCTGACACAAGG
>JAZQNI010000063.1:0-6321 GCA_045627265.1 Candidatus Cryptobacteroides sp. | reverse complement strand
GCGTTCGCAGCCTGAGAAATCGACGATCTCGTCGAGCTTGCGGGTGATCTCATGCTTGGACATGCCGAGGATCGCGCCGTTCATGTACATGTTCTCGCGGCCGGTCATCTCAGGATGGAAGCCTGTACCGACCTCGAGCAGCGAACCGATGCGGCCGCGTGCGCGGATCTCGCCGACTGTCGGACCTGTCACCTTGCTCAGGAGCTTGAGCAGCGTGCTCTTGCCTGCTCCGTTGCGGCCGATGATGCCGACGACATCTCCCTGCTCGACCTTGAAGTCGATGTCACGGAGCGCCCAGACATAGTCGCTGGAGCCCTTGACCGAGCGGTCGTTGGTCTCGCCTATCTTGAGATACGGATCTTCCTTGTGGCGGACATTGACGGTCCACCATCTGTTGAGGTCGTGGCTCAATGTGCCCATCGAGACCAGACCAAGCCTGTATTGCTTTCCTACGTGATCGAATTCTATTGCTGTTGCCATAATAATCTAGACTGTATCCATGAAACTCTTCTGCACCTTGTTGAAGACGACGATTCCGAAGCCGAGCAAGGCCACCATGAAAATGAAGCTGTATGCAAGCCATCCCCATCCGATGAACTCACCTGCACCGAGGAAGCCGTGCTTGAAGGTCTCGATGACCGGAGTGACAGGGTTGAGGGACATCACCGTGTGCAGCTTGATGCCGAAATATGCCTTGTCGCCGACCTGGCTGAGAGGATAGACGATAGGAGTAGCGTACATCCATAGCTGAACGATGAATCCGAACAGTATCTGCAGATCGCGGTACTTAGTGGTGAGCGAGCTGATCAGGATTCCGAATCCGAGTGCGAGGCCGGCCATCATGAACACGAGAAGCGGGAAAAGGAGTGCATACCAGTTCGGTGCTGCCTGGCATCCGGTAATTGCGTATGCCAGATATACAACCAGGAACAGGCCCAGCTGGATGCCGAACCTGAGCAGATTGGAAGTGACATTGGCCATCGGCATGATGAGGCGAGGGAAATAGACCTTGCCGAAGATGCCGGCATTAGCGACGAAAGTGTTGGATGTCGCGTTAAGGCAGTCAGCGAAGTACTGCCACATGCAGACACCGCCGAGATAGAAGAGCGGCTGAGGTATGCCATCCGTCGGGATGCCGGCGATGCCGCCGAACACGACCATGTACATGACGACGGTGAGGACCGGCTGGATGATGAACCAGAGTGGCCCCAGGATGGTCTGCTTGTATGAAACGACAATGTTTCGTCTTACGAACAGAGACCACAGGTCCCTGTATCTCCACAACTCACCGAAATCGACCGAGAGCAGTTTCTCCCTCGGTTTGATGACGGTATCCCATTTTTCTTCTGTCATATCTATTATTGCTTTATTAGCGAAGTACTACTATCTTGCTATAGAAAAAACAAATTTATCAAAATACTTTTGAAGTGACGCCCCGTCGGTATGATACAGGTTATCACCCAGATAATAGTCACAGAGGACTTCATACAAGCGTGTGAATTCTCCGAGGGAATGACGGCCACGCTGGGCATCAATGGTCAAGGAAACAAGCTCGAGGGCACGGTATACGGCATTCTTTGTCTGCTCGACATTTCCTTTGGAACGCCAACGGTTGGCCCGGGAAACTTCACTTCCGATGTTCAGCATCTGCTCGGCCAGGCTCATTTCCGCCCATCTTCCGGCTGCCAATGATACATGCTGATAGGTCATACGATCAGTTTGTTTACGACTTCAACGATCTGCCTCCTGACTTCAGGATCAAGGACATCTCTAGATGGATTACCCTGATAGGGGCGGATATTTATCATGGAGTCGAACTCAATGTAATCCTCTCCTTCCATCTCTGGATATATGTTGATTCCCCACAAATCGGGCTGGCAGGAACAATCTTCCAACATGATTTTCTCCAGATCAGCATGAAGTTCTGAGTCGACGGCAATAACTTCACGTCTGACATCGACGACAGCCTTGACCATGTCGCCGAAATAATTGTCTTGAAGATCAATGATATCTTGACGTGGGAGGGGTTTATCGATAATTATCATTTCTCGTTTTCTTTCAATTCTTCCCTGAGCATGGTACTTGAAACACCTTCGGTGCGAGGGAGATAGACGACCTCGCAGTAGGGCTTGAGGAAGTCGCATTTGCCTTCCCAGTCGGAGCCGAGGACGAACACGTCAACGCCGTATTTCTGCACGTCGTCGATCTTCTGGCCGACGTAGGACTCGGTGATGATCTCGTCAGCATAGCCGGTCGCACGAACGGCGGCGATCCTCTCCTCGAGGCTGTCATGCACGTTGAGTTTGCCGCGTGCGCGGTCGAACTCATCGGTGGTCACACCGACTATCAGGTAGTCGCCGAGAGCCTTTGCCCGGCGGAGTATGTTGAGATGGCCCACGTGCAGCAGGTCGAACGTACCATATGTGATAACTTTCTTCATTTCAAATCCAAACGGAAGCTAGAACTTCTTGCCGACCATGATGCTCTGGAAGGTCTTCCACAGGACCTTGATGTCAAACCACCAGGAGCGGTGCTTGAGGTAGAACAGGTCGTACTGCAGGCGGCGGAGCATCTTCTCGAGCGTGTCGGTGTAGCCGTTGTAATATGTCGCGTATGAGGTCACGCCCGGGCGTATCTGGTACAGATAGGCGTAGCGCGGATCCTTCTCCATGATCTGGTCGATGTAGAACTTGCGCTCAGGGCGCGGGCCGACGAACGCCATCTCGCCGAGCCATACGTTGAAGAGCTGTGGCAGTTCGTCGAGATGGTGGGCGCGGATGAACTTGCCGACCTTGGTCAGGCGCGGATCATCGTCACCTGCAAACAAAGCCGGACCGGCCGCCTCAGCATCGAGCTTCATCGAGCGGAACTTGTAGATGTTGAACGGTCTGCCGAACCTGCCGATGCGCTCCTGCTTGTAGAGTGCCGGACCGCCGTCTTCCAGCTTGATGGCCGCCCATACGATAAGGAAAAGCGGCGAGAACACAATCAGACAGCCGGAAGCGATAAAGAAATCCAATATGCGCTTGGAGCCGCGCTCAAACGCATTCATACCGTCTGGAATATAGTCCTTGTCATCAGGAGAGATCTGCGACCCGCCGGTTTTCTGCGGTTTGAGCGGTCTGGAGGCGAAATGCTCCTGCCCGTTATCGACATCGCTGAGCGCCTCGCTCTCCGGATCGACGATTTCTAGCTCGGCGACTTCAGGAGCCATCATGACGTGAATGCCGAGATCCATGCAGTAGCTGATAAGTCTCTGACGCTCGGCGGTGGTGTCTTTCTCTCGGGCGAAGAGTATGCCGTCTATGCCGAGATGCTGCTTGATCCTGAGCAGGTCTTCCTCCGTCTCGAAAGCATATGCCTTCAATGACTGATACTTGAGGCCGTCCCTTTCCTTGTGCGGGGTAAGCAGACCTACGATCGAATAATGCGGGGAAGTCTTGAAGCGGGTGACCATCGAGAGGGACTTGTTGGACGTTCCGTAAACAAGCAGATAGAGTTTGTTGATGTTCGACTCCGGACTGTTCTGCATAAGGTCATATACCCAGATGACCATCACCCTGACAAAGATCAGGAGGAACATCGAAAGCAGGCAGTCGAACAGAAGCACCAGGAACTCGATCTTCGGCGAACTGAGATTGAACACCTTGATCAGGATGAGGAAGACCATGAACAGCTCCTTGACGGCCGATGCACTCAGCAGACGGCCGATAGACCGGTACGAGGAGTGCAGCAGCACGATCTTGTACGAGCCTAGGATCAAGAAACCGATAAGCGCACCCAAAGCGGCCAGGGGCACCCAGACATAGACAAAATGCTGGAGACTGCCGAACGGGTCACCAAGCCACCTGACGAACAAAACGGCACCAAGAGATGCCACCGTACTGATACACAAGTCAAGGACAAGGATGCTCAGCATCTTGTAGTTTCTTCCATTTTCGGAATTCTGCTCGACGTTTCTCATACGATTTTCCGTTTTTCAGAGTTTAACAAATACAGCTTCGCCGTTGGGCGTGTATAAGATACGCCCAAACCTGCTCCGATATATCTTCCTACTAATCAAAGCATTAAACTATTATCTCGAGGTCATTTGCCTCTCATCTTCACCTGCATCACTGCAGACCCTGCGGGTGGCGAGCCACCCTATCTGATCTCCCGCACGTAGGAGCGCGGAATCTTCACTTTCGCACACAGCAGACTGCCCACGCTCACAACCACATAGGTACGGTTGGGAAGCAGAAGCACCTTGCCTTCGACGCCCTCCAGCTCTCCCCTGACGATGCAGACATCAGCTCCAAGATGGAGCTCCGGAGCGTCCTCGCAGACAGACTCAGGCACTGCCGTAACGACTCTGATGAAGTCGTCCATCTGCTTCTGAGGGACCTCCAGAAGGGTCCTGGTACAGCGGTCGATGATGTAGTACAGCGGCAGTCCGCGGCCGTTGACAAGCGAAAGCGCGTCGGACTTCTCAGCCTTCAGGAAAACCAGATTCTGGATCACCGCCTCCGGCACTTCCTCTCTCCTGCCCCTCCTGTCCCGTTTCACGGTCCTGACCGGAATGAAATGCTCTACCCCGATCGACTCCAGACTCTCTTTCACTTTCAGTTCCTGCCCCCTTCTGGTGCGGGCTGCGAACCAAGTTTCACCTCCGGTTTTCATTCAAAACACACAAAAGGCCTGCAGCAAAATGCCACAATACTACTATCAATACAAAATTAGGCATTATTCCTCAATATACCAAACAAAAAAAAGCATCCGCCCTTCCCGGACGGATGCCTGTATTGCACAATATGCGCAAGATTATTCAGCCTTCTTGCAGCAGCAGTCGCAAGCGAGGCACTTCCATACGAGGGCTGCGAGGGCGCCGCCTACGAGAGGAGCAACGATGAACACCCAGAGGTTTGCGAGAGCCTCACCGCCGACAAAGAGAGCTGGTCCGAATGAACGGGCAGGGTTCACTGATGTGCCGGTAAGGTTGATGCATACGAGGTGGATGAGGATGAGGGTGAGACCGATTGCAAGGCCTGCGAGGTTGCCTGCGCCCTTCTTCTCATCAGTTGTTCCGAGGACTACGAGGACGAAGATGAATGTTGCAACGATCTCGACGAGGATTGCGCCACAAGCACCGTTGACCCCACCGAATCCGTTGGCTCCGCCCATTTCGAAATTACTGCAAGAGCAGATCCAGAAGAGGATGGCTGCACCGATGGCACCACCGATGAACTGGCCGACCCAGTATCCGAAAGCATCCTTCCAGCTCATGCGGCCTGAAAGAACAACTCCGAGAGTGATGGCAGGATTGATATGGCAGCCAGAGATGGCGCCGATGGTGTATGCCATGGCGACGACTGCGAGACCGAAAGCGATGGCGGTGCCGACAACTCCTGCAGGAGTGCCACAACCAAGGAATACTGCTGTACCGCAGCCGAGCAATGTCAGGACTGCTGTACCGATACATTCAGCAATGTACTTTTTCATGATAGAATGGTTTTAGTTAAAAATTGTGGAATAAATATAACAACTTTTTCAGAAAACAAGGGGCAAAAAGTATTAACTTCGCGCCAAAATAAGACATTTCGCCATGTTCTCACTCATCATCAGCATCGTAGCGCTAGTTTTGGGCTACATCATATACGGGAAATTTGTGGAAAAAATTCTTGGTCCGAATCCGGATACCGTCACCCCTGCGGTCAAGAACGCGGACGGCATCGATTACATCAAGATGCCTGGATGGAAGGTATTCATGATCCAGTTCCTCAACATCGCGGGCACTGGTCCAATCTTCGGCGCGATAATGGGTGCCAAATTCGGCCCGTCCGCATACCTGTGGATCGTGCTGGGCTGCATTTTCGCCGGCGCGGTGCATGACTATCTGGCAGCGATGCTGTCGATGCGCAACAACGGCGCCAACCTCCCGGACATAGTAGGAAAGTACCTCGGAACCAACACAAAGAGGGTGATGATGGTCTTCACCGCCGCAATGCTGGTCCTCGTGGGCGGAGTCTTCGTCTACAGCCCTGCAGTGATACTCGGAAACATCACCGGAGACGGAGGCACAGCCGCCGTAATGATCTGGGTAGCGGTCGTATTCATCTACTATGTCGTGGCGACCTTGCTCCCTATCGATAAAGTCATCGGCAAGATTTACCCGCTTTTCGCCTTCTCACTCCTGTTCATGGCGGTCTCCCTGCTCGTCTGTCTGTTCGTCAAATGGCCGAGCCTGCCTGAACTCTGGGACGGTCTCGGCAACCGAGGTCCATCAATTGGGATGAACGGACAGAGCATCTTCCCTTGCCTGTTCATCACCATCGCCTGCGGTGC
>JAZQNI010000062.1:0-49590 GCA_045627265.1 Candidatus Cryptobacteroides sp. | reverse complement strand
AAACAGCGAGCGTATCCATCGTAGAAGTAAAGACTGAATACACTGTATCCGGTTGCGCAGGTCCCCGAATAGTAATAGCCGTAGCTTCCTATATAATCTGGATTTACCTTCAACCCCGTACGCGAACCTTCCGCCGGGAGGGAGGCAAGGTTGTACGTCGACAGGTGGCATGGTTCATAGATTGTACTTATGCTGCCTTCAAAGCCGTCCGGAGCTATGACCAGTCCGCCTATACCGTTTACCGTAGCCCAACCGTGTTTGTTGTGCTGGAGCAGGTAATCCCACTCATTTTTAGACAATGTCCGCCAGGTGTCCTCCGGCGAGATGGCAGAAGAGTTGCAATACGCCGTGCCCCAATCGATGAAATCTCCGGGGTATTCATCTCCGTTTGTTGATGTGGCGATTCCGTAGTACGTGGCCGGTGAACTCCACCCGAAGAGAGAAACGACAGCACCATCGGTCTGGTCTTCTCCTATCGTGATGTTGCCGGGAGCGTCGCCTACAATGTCATATTGGTTGGCTGCAAAGGCCCACGAGTAGCTGCCCGTTGAAGAATGATAAGTTGCCTGCAGGTTACCCTTTGAGAAATAGACCTGCTTCCCATCAGCATCAACAGTGAACTTTCCGGGAAGGGCTCCGGCAGGAATTTTGACAGTGATATACCCGACGGTAACAACCAGGTCCTTTGTTATGTTGGAAATGGTGAAGTTATGGACTCTGTTTGAAATAACAGGTCCGGAAACTTCGCCATTGTCATCCCTTGAACATTCTATTGCATAACCGCCCCAGGAATACGCCTTTATGTTCACTATATCTTCTTCAACATTCACCAATAGTGTAACCTCGCTTTCAGGAGTGTTATCCGCCAGTTTCACCGTCACAGTGTAGTCTCCACCCACCGTTACCGTCTGGGTGCCGCCTTCGCCCCAGTCGCCGATGGAGGAGCCGTCGACGGTGATGCTGGTGTTCTTGACGGCGAGCTCGATGGTGGTCTGCTTGCTTTGGGCGAGGGCGGCAATGTCGCCAGTGAATGTCATTGAATAGGCCTTTCCACCGATTGTGCAGGCGATCTTGAGCTCATGTGTATTGGACTGATACTTCGCCGCGACAAAAGCACTAGGTTTTGATACTTCGCAATATAATCACTCGCTGCTGCGGAAGGTCATAGGGGAAAATGCCGACCTTCCGAACTTTTTGCCCTGTAAACCACCTCCGCAGGATCACTGGCGGCAAGAAGACAAAAGATATTGTGCTGAATAGAAACTTCTGAGGACTGTTCAACCGAACTCGGGCTCTTCTGTTACTTTTGGGGAAACGACATGCGATTTATGGTACATTTCGGCATTCAAATATGGGGAAATATTAAATATGCCGAAATTTACCCTCAAGATACCATTTTGAATAATTCAGTTCAGATAGATACCAATACCTTTGCAATATCAACAGACAATATAACGACAATATTATCAACATTTAAAAATAATAACTATGGCTAAATTGGACAAGAGCTACCGTGCACCGACCATCAAGGTGATTGACTTCGTAGTGTCCGCAACACTCTGCCAGACCAGCAACTGGTCCACTGAAACAGACCCGGAGGAAGACTGGCTGCCTTAATCCAATAACCGAATCAGCATGAATATGAAAAGTTTAATAAACACAATCATCACATCGGCAGTTGCAGTGCTTGCTGCTGCCTGCACAAAGGAGCTCGAACAGATACCTCAAGTGAAAGCGGAAGCAACTGTCGAAGTTTCCTTCAGAGGTATCATCAACGGATACGCGCCCCAGGACGAGACCAAAGCTTCCGCCCAGAACGTAGTCCGCATCATGTGGGCAGGTGGCGAACAGGTCTACGCCTATGAAGGACAGAAATATATCGGCACCCTGACCGCCTCCGTCGATGGTACGGACGGGACCTACGCCTTCCTCAGCGGGCCTATTGTCACGACTTCCGGAGAAAAGCCTGTCACACTTGTCTATAGCCCGTCATTCCATGAGCGTCCGACTGTGAAGAACGGAACTATATCCCTCGACCTCTCCACTCAGAACACAAAAGAAGTTCCTTTCCTGATCTATGGAGAGATGCCCATATGCGCGACATCCGAAATCAATGATGCCGTCGTCAAATTCTCACTCGCCACATCGGTGTTCAAGTGCAATTGCGGAAATCTCCCTGTTGGGGATATCAGCAGTGCGGAAATCGGCCAGGTCAACACCGTCTGTGAGCTCAAGCTTTCCGACGATGCATCAGCCGTAGTCAGCGGCTCCGCCCTCGGGAACATCATACGGACGGGCGGAATTACAGCCGCAGACAGCCGTGCGATCTTCTCTGTTGCATTGCCGAAGACAGATGCGGCAAGAAGCACCCGTACAATCAGAGTGACCAAGGGAAACAAAACCTTCGCAGCAGCATTCTCCAATTCATCCTTCATGCCGGCAAAAGCAATCAATGCCGTGTTCATGTTCGACTCTTCTTCGCCAGTATACCCGGATGGCGCCCTTACTCACAAGTTTACCGTCGACGAGAATGGTACTCAAGTATGGTTTGCCCACGGTAATCTCTACTGGGATGGTGAGTCTTTCAATTTAGAAAAAGATCAGTTCAGTTACGCCACAGGATGGAATGCATCCCATGTTTCCCACTTCTTTTGGAGCGAAAAGGAAGAAGAGGCATATCAATATGCATATGACTTTGATAAGCCAAAGGGCACCTTCGACGACGTGCTCTTCACCAATGTACCCGGCTTTACGGTAAACGGCCAGACCGATGTATGGAGAAGTCTTTCCACAGATGAATGGATTTATCTGCTGAAGCATCATAAGACTAAAATGACGTTTGTAGGACCTTTCTTTGGTCTAGCCATAGCACCTGACGGATTCGAAGGGACGTTGGCTCAAAAGTATGATTTTACCCTATGGGAGGAAGCGGAAAAAAAGGGAGTTGTCTTCCTGGCAGCTTGCGGATACCGTTTCGATCAAGTTTTCATCAATCAGAATGATTCGGGTGAATATTGGTCATCATCCGTCAGTAAAGAAAATCTGATATATGCGAGAGGATTATTCTTTGCAGACACGTTTTACCGTTCGAACTATGATGAAAGGCGTAGCATCGCCATCGGCATCCGTCTCATTTCCGATTGCGGGCCCCTTGATGGTGTACGCATCAAGGCCACCGAAAATGTAAGCACTTTCATGGCAAACAGAAATATCGGTGCCGAGGAGACTACCGACTTGGGATCATTATTCAGTTCAGGCGATCTGGTAAAACTGAGGGCTACCGAGGATTGGACCGACGGATGGCGTCTGCCGGAATACGAGGACATCGAATCACTTGCAAATGCCCAACGTTTCCAGACCAATACAGGCACAGCCTTTCTCATCGGCGGCAATCTGTTGACAATTCCCTACTCCAAGGAGTTAGAACTTTCCGACGGGACACAAGTTCGGGAAAGCCGCCTGTGGCTGGCTGACGGAGAGAGTTTCTTCTGGTTCCGCTCAGACGGAAAATACGGCCGGACAATGGCTTCCGACACCAGCATACAAGAATACCACGTCAGGCTCGTGAAGAAAATCTAAATAGATGAGCCGCGAACCTATTATTTGAAGAAAACGCATTCAATCACATGTCGAGCATCGCTTCACAGCCTTCCAGGATGTCCTGGAAGGCCTGCTCGAAATCCCCGCTATACCACGGGTCGGCCACGTCTCGGCCGCTGCCCGTGTATGACATCAGCAGATGCACCTTCTTCTCCGGGTCGTCAGGAATGATGCGGCGCAGGCGGCGGATGTTGCTCTGGTCCATGCAGATGAGACGGTCGAAACGGTTGTAGTCGGCCGCTGTCACGGTCCTGGCAGTCTTCGCCGGATCGAACCAGACGCCGTGCTGGCTGAGGCATCTCCTGGCCGGAGGATAGATCGGGTTGCCGTATTCCTCGTCCGAGACGGCGGCGGACTCGATGTAATAGCCTTCAAGACCTCTCGCTTTCACGAGCGCCTTCATTATGAACTCAGCCATTGGGCTGCGGCAGATGTTGCCGTGGCATATATAGAGTATTCTTGTCATTCCTTTATTCTTGAGTCGATGATGATCGTGACTGGACCGTCATTGATGAGAGAGACCTGCATGTCGGCACCGAACACTCCCCTTCCGACCGGCTTGCCGATTGCGGCCGACACCGCCTCACAGTAGCTCTCGTAAAGCGGAACAGCAAGCTCGTGACCGGCCGCGCGTATGTACGAAGGCCGGTTGCCCTTCTTCGTGGAGGCGGTCAAGGTGAATTGCGATACGGCAAGGACCTCCCCGCCGACGTCCACCACGCTGCGGTTCATCACGCCATTCTCATCGTCGAATATGCGCAAGCCGGCCGTCTTGCCCACCAGCCACTCCATGTCTGCCATCGTGTCGCCGCTTTCAACACCGACAAGGACCAGCAGCCCCTGGCCGATTGCCGAAACCGTCCTGCCGCCGATCGCGACGGAGGCTTCCTTCACTCTCTGTATCACCAGTCTCATCTTGCAAGGATCTCCTTTCTCTCCCCTTCCGGGAATTTTTCAATTGCATAACGCAGCATGGTCCGCGGCATGCGGCTGATGTTTTCATCTATCCATTGACGGAGTCTGTCTTCGTCTCTCTTCCCGGCATCGCGGAGCAGCCATCCGACCGCCTTCTGGAGCAGGTCGTGCATCGGCTGCGGTTTCTGAAGGAATATCTCAGCTATCGCATAGGTGTCGTCAAGTTCTCCTTTGCGTATGAACTGCATAGTCGAGACTATGCCTATGCGCTGCTCCCAGATGGTCTTTCCATCCCGTGCGAGGTCGTAGAGTATCTTCCTGTCCTTGTCCAGCAGCCATATGCCCAGGATCTCGTAGCAACTCAGGTCCACCAGGTCCCAGTTGTTTATCTGGCCAGTATGGCTGAGGTAGAAGTCGACACAACGCTTCCTGAGCGCTTCGTCTTTTTTCGCGTGGGCGAATATCTGCACCAGAGTCAGCAGTGCCGCAAGCCTGACTTCATGGTATCCGCTGCAGATGCATTCCTCCAGTTCGGGGAAATCAGTGCTGCTCCAAAGTTTCTTCACGACCTCCCTTGTCACCGGCACCTTGATGCCGAGGAACTTGTCCCCTTCGCCGTACTGGCCGGGACCGGTCTTGAAAAAACGCGAAAGCCCGGCGACCTGTCCAGGATCGCTGAGGGACAACATTTCCGATAACAGCTGGTTCATTATTCTATCTTTAACGTCTCAAGCATCTGCTCTGCCGGCATGCTGCTTTGTCTTTTCCGCAAATTTAGCAATTTTGGCTTATTCCTGCCATCATGCCGCTTGACTTTTAGGCTGGCTATGGCTATCTTTGGAATTATGATCAATTCTGTCGCAGTATTCCTCGGCTCCTCGTTCGGATCCGACGAACATATGAAATTCGCTTATGAGTTCGGCCACCAGCTGGCTGAGAAAGGTTTCAAGGTCATTTTCGGTGGCGCCGAAGTCGGTACGATGAAGGCTTTCGCCGAAGGAGTGCTGGATGCCGGCGGCGACATCACCGGTGTGTTCCCAAAGGGCTTCGGTGGCAAACGGGAACTTGCAGCGACCCATCGTAACATCCTGATGTCCAAAGTGACACGGACAATCGAAGTGAAGGACATGGCAGAGAGGATGTCGCTGATGAACGCCATGTCGGACTGCTGCGTTGTGCTTCCTGGAGGCTATGGATCGATGGAGGAGCTTTTCTGCTATGCTGTGGACAACGAGATCGGTGTCCATGACAAACAGGCCTACGTCCTCAATGCCGGCGGCTTCTACGATGCGCTCGAGGAGCTTGTCGCCACCATGAAGCGCGAGCATTTCCTCAAGGAGGACAGTTCGGTGATCAAGTTCGTCCATTCTGCCGACGAGTTCTTTGCCGATCTGGATTAGCCGTTTCTGGTACGGATTTTGCCCTGATGTCAGGAAAATCCCTTTGCGATGAAAAAGTTTTTGAAAGTCATGGCATTCGCGGCTCTTATGGCCTCTGCCTGCAGCTGCGGAACTTATTATGGTCTCGGCAGGATCGAGAAGATCGACCGCGAGACACAGCAGCAGATAGACAAGGCGGCGGCAAGAGGCCGAGAGAGGATCGAGCGCATCTACCAGCGCTATCCGAACACCCCTCCACAGCATCCAGCAACCATGCAGCCGTGGCAGTTGATGTATCCGCCTCAGTATTCCGCTCCCGGGAAGAGGCTTCCCTACCGTCAGGACTAGCGTTTGATCTTGTATTTGCTGCAGACATCGGCAGCCGTCTCATTCCCGCATCTTGCCGATACGAAATAGCAGTGCTGGGATTTCATCAGGTTGCCGTTGGCGGCATACTGACGGGCCAGGTTGAAAAGTGTGTCCCCGAGCGTATTATCCTGGCGCGGGCTCTTCATCATCTCCTTTTCGGTCATCTTGAACATTGCGTAGTATGCTGAAACCGCACGCTCGTAATAATCTATCGATTCAAGATGGTTTCCCTGCCTTGCGTAGGAGTCTCCCATGGCGTCAAGTATCCAGAAATCAAGTGATGATGTCCGTCCCTCATAGGCGGACATCCATTTCTTTGACATGGCGATGGTCTCCTCACTTCTGCCCAGGGCATTCAGCAGTATGATGTACTGATACTCTTCATACATTCCCAGCCCCTCTTCCGACCTGATCGTCTCAAGACATACGGCCGCGTCTTTGTAGTCTTTTGCTTCTATGCTTTTCTGGGCGGCGATCCTGAGGCTGTCCAGATAGCTGATTTGAGGAGATTCCTGCTCCGGCTGCGTCCTGTCCGCTCTTTCAATGCCGTCATATATCAGAAGCTCGTTGCCGGAAAGGACGATTTCCCCGAAACGGTCGAAAGTGGAGCTGCCAACCACGAGCGGCACATTCTGCTTCTTGATGACGAATGCAGGCAGGTCCTTGACTATCACATTGCCGATCTGCAGTTTCCTTATGATGAAAGAGCCGGCCTTGACCGTGGATCCGTCCGGCATCTTGGTGACGGTCATGCCGTTGATGTCCTCCGGAGCTATGTAGCCGTTCTCATACAGGAACAGGTATGTGGTCGAGGAAACGCTCGCGAACCAGTTCTCCTCGGCGTAGTATGTCCTGATCCCGACACCGTTCAGGGTGGCATCCAGGGTGTATATCCCGTCAGATTCCGGATTCAGTTTTATGACAGTCTGAGCTCCTGCTGTAACCGTAAGGAGCATTGCCGCCAATGCAGAGAACATATCTCTTCCAACCTTCTTCTTTGCTGTCATGATGCTGCAGGGTAATATCAGAAACTCCAGTTGTCCTTATCCGTAATGCTGCTGCATTTATATGTATGCATCGTTCCGCTTCCCGGAATTGTCTGAGTCGCTATTATCTCCCAATTCTTCAATTCTGAGACGCCCTGGGCCGGTTTGATGTACCATAGACGGTTGCTTAGAGTTGTCCTCACATCCACTGTCGCGCATTTGCCTGCGCCATATGACCAGGCAGCGTGGCAGATGTTGGTCAGGGCATCGTCCGGAACCCTGGTGAAATCACCAGCCTTGGATCCATCGACATACAGTTCCACTGTCCAGTACTTGTCATCCGAATTGAAGATATCGGCGACAAGGCAGTCTTTGACTTCAGGATATCCTGTCAGGTTGTATTTGCTCGTCAGAGCCTGCACAGGGCTGTACCAGTCATATTGAGGCAGCGATCCGGAAGTGGCCGGATATATGTCAGAACCATTGTATGCCCTGATCTGGAAGTCGGCAGGAGCAGTTGATCCTTTGAGCCTCCAGTCCTCAAGAACGCCATCGGTAACTGAATATACCGAATATCCAGCCGGGCATCCGGAAATATCGGAATTGCTTTTCCACCACATGCCGCAGGCGGTTGCGTGTGTATGTTCGTACACAGGTTTCCCTCCCCTGCAGACATAGGATTCATGGACAGTATTCCTGTTCCAGTGTGTGTGCCCGGAGAAGATATGCGCTTCCTTGAACTGCGTCATCAAGTCAAGCAGCTTCTCTGCCCTCGCGCTGCTGATGGTGTTCATAGGAGCATGCATACACAGGATCAATGTCTTCTGCCCAGGATCCGCCACCATGCCCAGATCCTGTTCCAACCATTTTTCCTGGTCGTCGTCGAAGCGGGTGGAGTACTCTCCCCATTTCTTGCCGTTGGAGCGGTTTGTGGATGCCAGTGACTTGACTTTGATGTTGTCCATCACGACAACATGCACTCCGTGTCTGTCGAACGAGTAATCGGTCGGGCCGTACATGTTTACGTAGCGTAGAGTGGCGCCGTACTCCCCTTCGGCCTCGTTGACCGTGCCGTCATGGTCATGGTTGCCTATGCACTGGAAGAACGGCACCTTGCGGCCGGATGCGGATAGCGAGGCCATCGCATCAGCGCAAGGAGTCCACATGTCGTTGCTGTCGTATATGATGTCACCGAGGGTGATTGCATACACATTGCCGTCAGGAAGCGCATCCACGGTCTTCTGCATGTCGGCTATGGTCTCTTCCTTGAACCTTGCCACAGCAGCATTGTTCTCGCACTGAGGGTCGCCGACGGCAATGATTGTCAGGTGCTTTTCGACTGCATCGAGCTTTGTGAGCTTGAAGTCCTTGCGAATCCTGCCCTCGGTGGCAAGGATGCCGTCGCTGTAGAAGAGCGGCCGGCCGGTGCCCGGATCGAGGTTGATCTTATATCCTTCCGGCGTCGTATAATAAACCTTGCGCGCCTGTGCGTTGCGTTTGAGTCCGTATTCACCTTTCGAATTGGTTTTGGTGAACGTGAATCCGTCCGTCACCGGAACGCCGGCGATGCCTTCTCCTGTCGCGGCATCCGTTATCGTGCCGTACAGGTCTGCATTGTCGAACGGGCTCGGCTCGACGATTTCGCCTGATCCACCGCCGCCGTTGCCACCATTCCCTCCTTTCCCGATTTCCGGTTCGTCCTTGCCGCAAGAAAGCAACGCGGCCGAAATGCTCATGACCGCAAGTGCGCGGAATATGTGCTTTGTCATACCAATGAATCTCATATGGATCATCTCAATTTGTTCGTCTCGAAATGGCTCCTGACTCTCAGGAAATAATAAATCATGCCAACAGTGTTCACGGATGCGGCCACCCAGAAGGCGCAGTGGTATCCCAGGTGTTCGGAAAACAGTCCTCCGACCAGGACTCCAAGCCCGACGCCTGCATCCCAGGCCGTCAGTATGGAAGAATTTGCAGTCCCCCTCTGGCTGTTTGGTGCCAGGTTGATGAACATGTTCTGGAAAGCAGGATACATGTGGCCGTTGCCCATGCCGATGATGAATGCTGATGCATAATAGCCAACAAGGTTGTGCATCAGCGCGAAGAGGACAAAACCGCATGCTGCAACGACCACGCCTATGCCTGCATTCCGGCTCACCTGGTTGTGCCGCAGGGCATGCGCTCCCGTCAGGCGTGACAGTATTAGACCGATCGCGAACAGCGAGAAGAACAATCCGGTGCCGCTCGTGATGCCGAGCTCCTCCTTGCCGTAGATGGCCACATAGGTCGAGATCACGCCATATGAGAACGAATAGCAGAGCATCGCACATGCCTCCCTCCAGCCCTTGACCAGGAAGAAGCGGTCAAGAGATATGACTTTCTTCTCCGGGACGAATTCCCTTTTCGGAAGCTTTATCGTCGCATCGAGGATCAGCCCTGCGAAGGAGAACAGCAGCGACAGCCAGAAAAGAGCCAGGAAATTGCCTGAGAAGGCTTGCAGTACATAGATGGCGACTACAGGTCCTATTGCCGTTGCAAGGTTGTTGCTGAGGCCGTAATACCCTATTCCCTCGGTCCTGCGTTCGCTGGGAAGGACGTCGATTGCCACTGTGCTGGCCGCTACCGTGGTGGCTCCGAACGGAGCTCCGTGCAGTGTCCGGAATATGGTGAACATCGTGAGCGAACCGGCAATGAGGTACCCGCCGAAAAGCGCGAAGAAGATGAAGTTGCAGACGATGAGCACCACCCGCCGCGGAAAATTGTCGACGACATATCCGCTGAAAGGCCTTATGATCAGTGCCATGACCGTGTAGCCGGCAAGGCACAGGCCGATGGTCTGCTTATTCGCTCCGAATGTCTCGGACAGGTACAGAGGAAGCAGCGGAACGATGAGCGTGAATGAGAAATGGATCAGGAAATTTCCCACCCACACTTTAAGGTAGTTCGAGTTCCAGAGTTTTGCTCTGGAATTGTCTGTATGTTCAACCGGATCAGTCATATGTTACCTGAGCTTGAACTGATGCGAGACTTGATCCGAGTCGCCGGCGTAGAAGTCGATGGAGACGGACTGACCTGAGACATTGAGCTTGCAGCATCCTGCGGCACGCGCCCAACTGTAACGCCTGAGGCCGGGCTTGTACTCTTCCATGGCCTTCAGTATCGGCGTCATGATGGGCTTGCCGTCGCTGTCGTATTCTCTGCTGACCCTGAGCATCCCGAACTGCTCGGGAGTGTCCGCTTCAGTGACATACCGGCCGAATTCTTCCTGGCTCCAGACACTGTTGATGGTCATCTGGGTGATGCGTCCGCTGTCCCCGTGCCAGTCCGCGAATTCTGTCTTGTGCGTGTGGCCGCAGATCACCATGGCGTTGCGTTCCGCGAACCTGCGACGGAAATGCCTCCTCGCTTCATTGTCGGCCGCATTGTCGTCGCCATGGAAAATCCATCTTCCGTTATTTGCATCGAAAGGCAGGACGGGGCCATGACTGACGATGAAGGTGTGGCGGGCACCCTTGCTGTCATCGAGAAGCTTTTCCAGTTCGGAGTCATCAGGCTCGTTGAAGTCGATGAAAATGAACACGTCGTCGCCTATGCCGAAAGAAAATGTGGTCTTTTCGATCCTTTTGCCAAGTTCCAGGCTCATAAGTCCAGGCATGAAGCTGTGATATGCCTCCTTGGCTTCAAGGCCCCTGATATCGTGATTCCCGACCACGGTGACGAACGGCAGTCCTGAAAGGTCCTGCTTGATCCTTGCAACGGCATCACCCAGCATCCGCTTGTGCACTTCTCCGCTGCCGCAGTCTCCCTGGATCAGGTCGCCTGTCTGGAAAAACATCTTTGTCGAAGAATCCACGAGCCTTGATGCTCTCTTGAGGATTCTCGGGAGATGCTCCTCCCACATCGAGCCGTTCCTGTTGAATTCAATCACGCGTCTCGCCATCTTTTCGTCTTCGCAGTCGAAAGCCGAATGATATACACTTGCCGGAAATGCGTCGAAATGCGTATCGCCTAGCATCACAATCGAATACTTCCTGTCTTTCCTGCAAGCCGCCGCAACCGGGCTGAACCCGCCACTGAGGCAGAGCCCGGCTAAAGACATGGCTGACAACTCTATGAAATGTCTTCTGTCCATTAATTCTTATGTCGCATTTATTATCTCTTTCAATCGAACTTCAGGACCAGTCTCTTGCGGAGAACCGGCCGTATCCTCCATGGGTTCTTGACTGACCATCCAGCTTCGAAGCGTCCGGCGTCAAGTTCGATGTCATAATCGAATCCGCAGTGGGTCGCGGATATTTCATCCTCGTCAATCTCTTTGAAAGGTAGTACAGCGTCCGGATCCACTCCCAGCTCGAGCCCCCATGATCTGCCGAAGAATCCCCTTCTGGATACGATTATCCTGTCTTCCTTGAGTCTGATGACAAACGTCCCGGCGGACGAATCCAGCCTGACACGGTATGTGTTTCCATGTCCCTTGCACGAAGCATCGGCAAATGTTACATCCGTGGCCGCGCCGTCCTTGTCCATCTCCACGAAGCGGAGTCCTGCATGACAGTCGGACGTGCTCCAGACGAAACCATCGACCACCGGCAGAGTCGAATAGACAAATTTGTTGGACCTGACGACATTGTCCATATATTCCGACCTCATGTCTTCGTCAAACATATGGATGTCGCGGAATCTGAAACTCTCCCCTTCCCAGAACAGGTTTGCTCTGTAATACCGGCTGTCGTACCATACGGACTTGTGTCCGAGACCGCGCCAATCTTCCATGGCCGTGACAGCGGTTGCCGGGGTTGTCTTGAACTTCTTCTTGAACCACTGGCCGGACTCCGCAAGAGTCTTAACCTGTAGTCTGCCTTCATCGGCCATCTTCTTGATGAGAGGCATTTGCAATTCATAGCCTTCGCTGACTCTGTCCCAGATGAATGAGTTCTCCTGCCCGGCTTGTAAATAATTGAAATTCAAGCATTCTCCTTCCGCCATTGTGTTCAGGAACCATTTTATCCATTCCTCGGACGAACCGCCGCCCTCGTTCTTTCCGCAAGCTGGTTCTAGTGTCACCACGGTCTGGAAATGGGTGTCAAGACCATTGTCATATTGATAGATCGGGTCGCTGCCGAGCATCCTGAATACCGGCACAGGGATCTGATCCTCGACGTCCTGGGCAGGCATATACGCATTCACGCGGCTCGGGTAATATGCCTGGTTCCAATATCCACCCCAGAGCGTGTACCCGTCGGTCCCGTACTGGTCCTTGCAGTTGCAGGATGCCACGATCCCGTATTTGCGGTGCATGTAATTGAGCGTGTATGCATCTATGAACCATGAGCCTACGGACTTCGGCCAGTAGCCGAATATGCTCTTGAACTTCTCCATGTACACGTCCACGAGCTTTTCTCTCTCTGCCGGTGTGTATCCGATAGAGAAATCGACCTCGGCGAACCAGTCCCAGGAGAATCTGCCTCGCCACTCGATTCCAGCCGCCTCGGCGTGCGGCTGGGTGATCTCCCACCAGCCTCCTATTTCAGTACCTTCCGGCACACCGTTCTTGAGAAGTTCCTGATACAGCGGATTCTCGAGAGCATCATATTGGAGTAGGAAAGTTCCTTTCAGGTCGTACTTGTCGAGTATCTCTATCTGCTTGACAACAGTGTCGTACATCATCTCATCCGTGATCCCCGTGTACGTGCGGGGTTCTGTCTGCCTGATGAAATTGATTATGTTCACTATGCGCGGCGCATTGCCGGCTGCCAGAGCGCTTGCGGACAGCGTAAGTACACATACTGCCGCCAGAATCATTCTCTTCATGTCTGTCTTTACTTTTTGAAAACCTTGTCCGCGAAATCAAGCATCCAAACCCAGTCGATCATCGCAAGGCCGTGGTTCTGGTCGCGTCTGACGTAACCGACTCTCGGACCGATGGCCGATGTCTCGTAGTCGGCCGGCCACTCCACTTCCGGAAGCCCCTTCATCTTCAGCTTCTTCCAGACGGGGCTCGCAGCCTTGAGCGCAAGGAATTCGCCCTTGGTGTCGAACCAGCCGGCATCAAATCCTTCAATTAGCAAGGCTCTTGGAGCAACGCAGGCCAGGAGCATGTGCTGGTCGAACGGCAATGCGGATTCATTGGCTGCATACTTGTCGTAAGCGCGGCAATACCAATGAGTGAATGCCTTGACTTCCGTGCCGACGTTTTCTCCATAGAAACGCTTTGCGAGCGGCGCACCGCCACCGCCGGTCTGGTTCGGCACAACGACAGGGAATCTGTCATCGAACGTTCCGGCGATAAGGGCAGCCTTGCCGAGACGAGATGAGCCTGTCACGACAGTGCGTGAAGCGTCGAGATAAGGAAGGCTCTCGATGAGGTCCATCCCACGCATAAGGGCCCAGCCCCAGGCCATCAGGGATGTGGTGTTGTCTTTGCGCTGAGGGTCGCGCGCCCCCCAAAGATCGAAGATGTCCGTGTATGCAATCTTCTCCTGGAGCTCAGGCTCCACAGGGTCCGGCGAGATGTCAGCATAACAGGCTGTCACAAGCGCATATCCACGGGCAAGAAGATAATTGGCCGGGATGATTGTCCGAAGATCCGGGTCGCACATCGCTCCCCTCTTTTCTGGATTCGCCTTGTTGTCTGTAATGCCGAAAGCATCGAAATTCCTGAACCAGCAGTCCGGCACTATGACTTCCGGGTCCTGCAAGATGGTGTGATTGCCGTAGTAGTTGAGCATGATGACCGTAGGGACAGGACCTTTGACATGGTTCGGGGTGACGATGAGCCAGTCGATGGAAGGGCCACTCTTGTCCGCCTTGAACCACATCCTGATCTGCCTCCTGGTGCCGAATCCGGCCAGGGTGACCCCTTCGTCGAGCAGTTCAGTCACGACAGCTTCCGGCTTGCCGGGAAGTCTGCCGTACATCTCGCTCTGGAAAATGTCCAGGATTTCCTCCCTTCTAAGCTGCCAGTCGCCTGCATTCTTCACCTTCCTGCCGTCAACGAACCTCAATGGATCTTCCAAGGTGTAAGGGGGGATCTTGCTTTCGTCATAATTGACTGGCTTCTGTGCGGAAACCGTCTGGCATAGAGCGAAAAACGCGACAGATGCCAGGATAAAACCTCTGATCATGCTCATAAACGGTATTGTTGTTATTACAAATGTAGTAATTATTTTTCTCGATGCAGAATTAGGAGAATAATTGCTATCTTTGAATGTTTAAAATACAAGTATTACATGCGTTCATTTAGTTTGCATTGTACAGTGGCCATTCTGATTGCTGGCGCACTGGCTTTTTCTTCCTGCATTGATGAAGACTATTCGCTGGAGAATCTCGACACTACAGTAACGGTGCTTCCTGGTCTCTCAATTACTGTCGACACTACGGTCGATGTGCCACTATCCGACATCCTTGAAGAAGGAGAGGAAGGCCCTGTGAGCGTAACGGAAAACGGCAGTTATGCCATAGACGGCAGTTGCTGGCGTGGCAACGGTTTCGAAATTCCGGCAGAGGTTTTCAAAGAGAGTTCTGCCATCAGCATTCCTAACGAGTTTCTTTTCAGCCACTATGTACTTCCGCAGTACGGCGGCGGGCTTATCCGCATGCACTCTCCGATATGCATCGAAGTCGAGAACCCGACCGATGAGGAACTGGAGATGAGGGCTGTCGTGAATGGCAAGAACAAGAGGATCGAAGTGAGCGGGATCATGCTCAAGCCGGGCAAGCAGACCGTGACGCTCGACGATGAGGCTGTCAAGGAGCTCTTCTGTCCGTTCGATTCCGACGTAATTGTCGACAATATCGTCCTTTATAGAAAGTCTGCCGGAAAACCTGCTGTCAAGACTCTCGGTACACCTTCATCCTATGTATTCTCGTTCAATGCCGAACTGCCTATGGTATTCCGTGCTGGAGATGGCCTCGAATTCATTTATCATACTGACGTGATGGATGAATCCGGTGTCATCGATGCCATCGAAGACACCGGGATGGATGTCACCAGTTTCGAGCTTCAGTTGAGCATCACGAGCACTCTTCCGTTCGACATCACTCTTTCTGCAAACACCCAATCCGAACAAGGAGACGGGTCCATTACTCTTGACAAGACGATTGCCGCCGGTTCGCTCGGACATCCTGTCACCACAGACCTGAATCTTATCGCAAAACTCCCATACGGAATCAATTCGCTCCTCTCCATCGGTGCGGAACTGAGTGCGGTCGTACCATCTACAGTGAAAGGTGACGTTACTCTGACCAAGGATTACAGCATCACGCTGAACACATACAAGATCAGCCTCGACGAAGGTTTCTCATATTCACTCTAAAGCTCCGGAGATATGAAGAAATTGACATTGATTGTTTCTGCTGCTGCTCTGCTGTGTGCAGGGAATGCTTATTCGCAGCAGCTCCAGACAGGGTTCTTCCTTGATGATTTCGTGTATTCATACCAGCTGAACCCAGCTTCCAGACCGGACAATACCAATGGTTTCCTGGGAATTGGAATCGACAACATCAACGTCGGTGCCAATGCAAACATCGGCCTGAATTCCTTCCTCTTCCCTACCACCATAGACGGCAAGAAGAGTCTTGTGACCGGCTTCAATTCGGCTGTCACTGCCAACCAGTTCCTGAACGGCCTGAAGGATCCTCTTCGCGCCGATGTGGACCTTACGGAAAATATCCTTTCCTTCGGTTTCGCATCCAAGGAATCCTTCTGGACAGTCGAACTGAACCTCAGGGCGGAGATGAACGTCGGACTTCCAAAAGACCTTGTCTCGCTTCTCAAGATCGGTGCAACTGAACCTGATGTGTACTCCATCAAGGATGTCAACATGGATTTCACCTCATTTGGCGAGCTTGCTGTCGGGTATTCGCGCAAGATCAACGATGCGCTGAATGTCGGTGGACGTCTCAAACTCCTTGTCGGCGTTGCAGACATGTCCCTGAACGTAGCTAAGCTTCAGGCGACAGTCAGGGATGACATCACCGTCGAAGGCAAAGGAAGCACTGAATTCTATGTGCTGAACGAGCAGATTCCTGTCGATGAGGATGGCGTGCTTTGTCCGGAAGACATCGAGCTGGAGAATATCGGCCCAGGCGGTTTCGGTGCCGCATTGGACCTCGGTGTCGAGTATAAGATGCCTCAGGTCGAAGGGCTGACGCTCAGCGCTTCCATCAACGATCTCGGCGGAATCATGTGGAGGAACGGTTCTTCAGGATATGCGGAATATGCCGGCTCGCTTGATGGCGAAGATAGCGAACTCGAAGGCCTCGAAGATATCTTCCAGCTCGATCAGGAAGGCATCAGCAAATTCGGCGGCCTCGGCCCCAAATTCAATGCAGGAGCAAGATACCAAGTAGCCAGGATGCTTTCCGTCGGCGCTCTCGCTTCAGTCAGAACCGGCCGTTTCGGCTGGTCAGAAGCGCGTCTGGGAGCCACCTTCACTCCGGGCAAGGCATTCAGCCTGGCAGCATCCGCAGGAGTGAACAGCTATGGCACCTGCCTCGGATGCGCTATGTCGCTGAAGTTCCCTGTAATCAACCTGTTCCTGGGTACAGACTCCATCATGACGAAGTTCACGCCGGAGTATGTACCGATCGAGAAACTTCATACCAGGGTGAACCTGGGTCTCGCAATTGCGTTCTGACCTGGTCCCCTTACTGGATCTGATCATTGCCGCCGGATGTTATTTCCGACGGCTTTTTCATTTCCTGCAGTTCGTCGTACTTCTTGAAGCTGTCGTCCGGCAACTCCGTGAACGTCACCTGGATTCCCGGGAGTTTGTCCTGGAATTTCTGCATCAGCATACCGCGCACATTGTTGCTTATGTAGTCCATCTCTCCAATCGAGCGTGAACTGATCTCATCCTGCAGCTCCTTTGTGATGCGGTCGGTCTCTGCGGCAGCGAACGCAACGGCATCATCCGAACGTACGGCAGACAGGTCCGCCAACACCTTCTCCCCTATCTTCAGCTCCCTCTTTTTGTATGCGTCATGGAAAATCCAGTCGATGCGAGTGTGGTCGCAGTAGAGCGGTCCTTTCTGCATGTTGGCGATGCACAGCGAGCTGCCGTCTTCCGACATCTTGAAACGCAGGGCCTCCTTGTCGAGGCCGTAAACTGCATTCATCGTCACCTTGACCGCTCCGAGGAAATGCATGTTCCCTTTGTCGTAGTCATAAGCCCTGACAAATGAGAAATCGCCTTCCATAAGCGTCAGTTTGCAGACCTCTTTCAGACCGTTCATCAACAGCGGAGACTGGTCCTTCTCCTCAAGCTTCCGCTTCAAGGTTTCGACTTCGGTACGCAGCTCGTCGTTGAGTGTACGCGTCTCGTTCAGACGTTCGTTCGGTACCTGCACGAAAGCTTTCCAGCATACGAACAGGAAAACCGCCGTACAGAGCAGATAAATGCCTGTCTTGACGTTCACTGCGACAATGAATCCAACCGCAGCTACTGCAAGCAGCAGGACAACAGCAAGCGAGATTTTCTTGAACAAGCCAAGTTTCCTATCTTTTTTATCTTTCATCTTCGGAACTCATTTGTCGCAAAAATACGAAATTGAATCAAAACAAAAAAAGACCGGCGTCATGCCGATCTTTTTCAATTAGTCAAGAGCAAGCTCTTATTCGCCGAGTTCCTCGATAACCGGTGCCTCAGGAGCGTTCTTCATTACAGAAGCGATACCCTGCTTCATAGTCCTCTCAGATGCGTACATCTGGCTTGCGCCGATAACCTGACCGTTGGTGGCCTTGAGGTTGAAATAAGGCTTGCCGTTCTTTGCGACCTTGATCTCGAAACGCTCTTCGACAGCTGCGTTCTTCTTTACAGACTCAACACCATTAAGGCAAGCAGCCTTTGTTGTGTAACCTTCGCTGGTGAGGATAACCTGACCGTTTGTAGCTTTGAGATTGAACTGGAATTCACCGTTCTTTCTGAGTGTGATGACGAATTTTCCCATTTTTAATTTGTGTTATAGTTTTGGTTTGTTGAATTTCAAAGCATTATGCTTATTTTCGCAAATATAAATAATATTTTCAGTATCACAAGTATTGTGAAAACTCTTTATTAGTTTTGTGGGAAATTTGTAACAATTTGAATTAATGAAAAGAAATATAAGCCTTATCCTTTCATGTATCGCCTGCTTCTGCATGATATCATCTCAAGCATTCGCATACGATTCTGACCATTTATTTGAAGATCTAGCAGAGTTCGTACTGGAAGACCCGCAGCTCCCCGACACCACAGGAGTGTCGATGACCAATGAGCTCATCGGCGGGCAACTTGTCAAAATAGCTGTCAGACGCGGGGTCAAGAAGGCGAAGAAGGAAATCCGCAAGAACGGCATTGGCGGCGCGGTAAAGAAAGTCGTGGCCCCCCACAGGATATTCCCGTGCAAAGGCGCTTCCATCCGCATAGTCACATACAATGTCGGAACCTTCACCAAGAGCGGATATGACCGCACGGATCTGGTTTCGGCCATGATGAAGGAAGCGAAAGCCGATATCGTCGGGCTCAACGAACTCGACCGTGGTACCAGAAGGAACGGCGGCAAGGACCAGCTGAAAGATTTCTGCGGCGCTATGGGAGGTGACTCCTCCTGGGAATACCAGTTCACGCCGGCCCTTCCGGATTACGACGGCGGAGAGTACGGAATCGGCATCTTGTCCAAGACCAAATACACTCCTGTCGATCGTTGGAGCATCACTCTGGCCAAGGGCAAAGGCAACGAACAGCGCGCCTTGTCGGTGGTCGAGTTCAAGAAATTCGTACTTGCGGCAACGCATCTCGACAACAAATCAGGCGCCGTACAGGTCAACCAGGTGAAAGAGCTGACAAACGCCATCACGGCGAAGTATGCGGGGTCAGGCAAGACCGTAATCCTCTGCGGCGACATGAACGCCATCCCGGGCAGCGCCACGCTCAAGGAACTTAAGAAAAGCTGGACAGTGGTCTCCGACCAGGGCGACACCTACCCGTCGGACAAGCCAAAGAAATGCATCGACTATATACTGGTGCTGAACAACGGTGCCAGATACAAGGTCAAGCATACAGGCATCTGCACAAAATTCAAGGCAGGCGATCCAGCCGAAGCATCAGACCACCTGCCTGTATATGCAGATATCAAAGCCAGATAGGCTCCTCTATTGTTTCTTAACCGGGTCGCAGGTCAGACCGACTCCGAGTTTCTTGAATATCTTCTGATCCACCTCGCTGAGCATCACCGTCGAGTGGACCTGGCAGCCGTTCAGTTCAGGCAGCTTCTCGAGAGCCTTGCGACAGTTTTCGTCGCTTATGCTGAGCATCGACAGCGCGACCAGCACCTCGTCCGTATGGAGACGCGGATTATGCCCGTGCAGATAGGACACCTTGGTCTTCTGGATAGGCTCGATCATGCTCTGAGGTATGAGTTTGACGGAGTGGTCGATGCCGGCCAGATGCTTGGTGGCATTGAGGATAAGAGCGGCGCTCGGACCGAGGAGGGAACTGGTTTCTGCGCTGATGATCGTGCCGTCGGCCAGTTCGATTGCCGATGACGGCACTCCCGACTTCTCCTTCCTCTCCTTCGCGGCGACAGTCGCTTTCCTGTATTCCGTGCCTATCTTGGCCTGCTTCATGAGCAGGGAGATCTTGTTCACTTCGTTGTCGTTGCAGTCACCGTTCGCGAGCTTGTTCAGAGCCGTGTAGTAGCGTCGGATGATCTCATGCCTGGCCGCATCGCAGCAGGCATCCTCATCGCTGATGCAGTAGCCGATCATGTTCACACCCATGTCGGTCGGGGACTTGTACGGATTCTCGCCGTAGATGCCTTCGAACAGCACGTTCAGCACCGGGAAGATCTCGATGTCGCGGTTGTAGTTGACAGCTGTGGCGCCATAAGCTTCCAGATGGAACGGATCGATCATGTTGACGTCATTGAGGTCGGCCGTGGCTGCCTCATATGCGATGTTGACAGGATGCTTGAGAGGGAGGTTCCATATAGGGAAGGTCTCGAACTTGGCATAACCGGCCTTGATACCGCGTTTGTGCTCCTGATAGAGCTGGCTGAGACATACGGCCATCTTGCCGCTGCCCGGTCCCGGTGCGGTCACGATGACGAGCGGCCTGGTCGTCTCGACATAGTCGTTCTTGCCGAATCCTTCTTCGGAATCGATGAGCGCGACATTATTTGGATATCCTTCGATGGTGTGGTGGTAATAAGCCCTGATGCCCATCCTCTTGAGACGGTTGCGATATGCGACCGCACTCGCCTGGCCGTTGAAATGGGTGATCACAACTGAGCTGACGAGGAATCCCCTGCTCATGAACTCTTCGCGCAGGCGCAGGACGTCCATGTCGTAGGTGATGCCCAGGTCTCCCCTGACCTTGTTCTTCTCGATGTCGACGGCGCTGATGACGATGACGATCTCGGCACAGTCGCTGAGCTGGGTGAGCATCTTGAACTTGCTGTCAGGCTCGAAACCCGGAAGGACTCGGCTTGCATGGTGGTCGTCGAAGAGTTTTCCTCCGAACTCCATGTAGAGTTTGTCTCCGAATTGAGCAATGCGCTCCTTGATGTGCTCGGACTGTATCCTGAGGTATTTTTCGTTGTCGAAACCTATTTTCATCGCTGTCTCGCTTTATCCCAAAAATTTCTGCGAATTTACTAAAGTATCCCGTATTCTTCAAGCCTGTACGGCATTTTTTATGAACAATCTCAACTTCATGTCTTTTGATAATTCATCTGTTTTGACTACTTTTGTGAGATTGCTTTTGCAAGGCATGAATAATATTCAAACTATATAAACAAAAACCTATCATGGCAGTAAAATCCAATCTTCAGATCGCCCGCGCTTCTTATCAGCCGAAGCTTCCGAAGGCCCTCCAGGGACCTGTCGCAGCCAAGGAAGGCGCAGCCACACAGTCAGTCGGCAACCAGACGGAAATCAAGGAGCTCTTCCCTAACACCTACGGCATGCCTGTAGTAGAGTTCGTCGAAGGCCAGAAAGCCCAGGACATCAAGTTCAATGTAGGAATCATCCTCTCCGGAGGCCAGGCTCCAGGTGGACACAATGTCATCTCAGGACTTTATGACGGTGTCAAGGCTCTTAGTGCAGAAGATCGTCTGTAAGATTTAATCATGGGTCCGGGCGGACTCGTCGACCATAAATACATCGAGTTCACCGACGCGCTCATCGACGACTACCGCAATACCGGCGGTTTTGACATCATCGGCTCAGGCCGTACCAAACTCGAGGAAGTCGACCAGTTCGAGAAGGGTTATGAAATCCTCACCAAACTCGGCATCAAGGCTCTTGTAATCATCGGCGGTGATGACTCCAACACCAACGCATGCGTCCTCGCGGAGTATTATGCTGCGAAGAACTACGGCATCCAGGTAATCGGCTGTCCTAAGACCATCGACGGCGACCTCAAGAACGACCAGATCGAGACTTCATTCGGTTTCGATACAGCTACCAAGACATATTCTGAGCTCATCGGCAACATCGAGCGTGACTGCAATTCAGCCCGCAAATATTGGCATTTCATCAAGCTCATGGGCCGCAGCGCCAGCCACATCGCTCTCGAATGCGCACTCCAGACCCAGCCTAACATCTGCCTCGTTTCCGAGGAGATCGAAGCCGAGGAGCAGAGCCTCGACGATATCGTGAACTACATCGCCGGCATCGTTGCCGCACGTGCTGAGAAGGGCAACAACTTCGGTACTGTCCTCATCCCTGAGGGCCTCATCGAGTTCATCCCGGCTATCAAGAAGCTCATCGCCGAACTCAACGACGCTCTCGCTACAGAGGAAGCCAAGACCGTGGCCCGCGAAGACCAGATCGAATATGTCAAGGCTCACCTCAGCGCAGCCAACCTCGCCACATTCAACAGCCTCCCTGCAGACGTGGCCAGCCAGCTCGCTCTCGACCGTGACCCTCACGGCAACGTACAGGTATCCCTCATCGAGACAGAGAAGCTCCTCTCCAAGATGGTCGGCAGGAAGCTTAAGGAGATGAAGGCAGAAGGCAAATATGCAGGCAAGTTCTCAGCCCAGCATCACTTCTTCGGTTATGAAGGCCGTTGCGCAGCTCCTTCGAACTTCGATGCAGACTACTGCTATTCACTCGGTTACAATGCTTCACGCCTCATCGCCGCAGGCAAGACCGGTTACATGTCAGTGATCAAGAACACGACTGCTCCTGCTGCTGAGTGGATCGCAGGTGGTGTGCCAATCACGATGATGATGAATCTTGAAAGACGTAACGGCAAGATGAAGCCGGTTATCCGCAAGGCTCTCGTTGAGCTTGATGGAGCTCCGTTCAAGTTCTTCGCTGCCAACCGTGAGAACTGGGCTTACAACACCGAATATGTCTATCCTGGTTCAATCCAGTACTGGGGACCTTCAGAGGTTTGCGACCAGACCACCAGGACTCTTCAGCTCGAGCACGAATAGGCCCGGGCCATCCGTCCGAGTTTATCCCGAATATTACAAGAGACAGGTCAACAACCTGCCTCTTGTTTTTATGCCCGGCTTCACCGTTCCGCAAAAGCTTTTGAACTCGGCTTCACGCGGCTCCGCCTTCGTTCCGCCGTAAGTCTGTCTCCGGCAAACTTTTGTCTCCACTTCCAGCCGGGCATAAGAAGCAGGGCATTTGCGGAACAGAACAGTTGGGATAGAATGCTGTTGCTGATGGTATTTCGTCAAAAGGGTCAAATCAAGAGCTTGGAGTATTCTAAATGCGAGAAATTTAGATTATTTTTGTAACTTATGGTAAAAGTGGCTGCATATCAGGATTGACATGGACAAGACCGAGGCAAAAAACAGGATTGAAGAGCTGAAGGCTATTCTCAAGGAGAACAGCAGGAGGTACTATGTGGACAACAATCCCCTGATCAGCGACTACGAATACGACCACCTGATGTACGAGCTCGAAGAACTCGAGACCAGGTATCCTGAATTCGCCACCGCCGACTCACCTACCAAGCAGGTCGGCAGCGACCTCGAAAGCGCCTCCGACTCGATCGAGAACTACGCAGAAAAAGGCGCAGGCCGCGATTTCGCCAAATATCCGCACCGCTACCCGATGCTCTCCCTCGGCAACACCTACAGCATGGAAGAGATCGAAGCCTTCGTCAAAAGAGCCGAGAAGACCCTGGACGGCGTAAGCTTCAGCTACTGCTGTGAGCTCAAGTTCGACGGCACGGCCATCTGCCTGAACTACAAGAACGGCAAGCTCTTCCGCGCCCTCACGCGCGGAGACGGAGCAGTCGGCGACGACGTCACAGAAAACGTACGCCATATCAGCAACATTCCCCAGACACTCACCGGCAGCGGCTGGCCCGACGATTTCGAGATCAGAGGCGAGATACTGATGCCGTACGCGGCATTCGACGCCCTTAACAAGCAACGCGAGCTGGAGGAGGATGCGCCATTCGCAAATCCACGCAATGCCGCATCAGGCTCCCTCAAGCTCATCGATCCGGAGGAAGTCGGCCGGCGCGGGCTCTGGTGCACGCTCTACCACATTCCGAGCGTCGGCTCATCATTCGAGACCCACGACGAAGCGCTCAAGGCCGCCGCATCATGGGGACTTCCGGTCTCCGACCTCAGGCAGCTCTGCCACAACCTCGAGGAAGTGGAGGCATTCATCGACAGATGGGACAAGGACCGCCGTACGCTGCCATATGCGACCGACGGCATAGTGATCAAGATAAATGAATTCGCGGCGCAGACCACTCTAGGCTACACTGCGAAATCGCCGCGCTGGGCCGTAGCGTTCAAATTCCAGGCGGAAAGGGCGCTGACTCCCCTGCTATCGATCGACTACCAGGTCGGCAGGACAGGAGCCGTGACGCCGGTCGCCAACCTCGAACCGGTGCTGCTTAGCGGCACTGTGGTCAAGCGCGCCACGCTGAACAACCAGGACCAGATGTCGCTGCTCGACATACGAATCGGCGACTGGGTCTATGTCGAGAAAGGCGGAGAGATCATACCGAAGATCACCGCGGTCGAGCTGGCCAGAAGACCGGCCGGCGCAGCGGTGCCTGAATTCCCGAAATGCTGCCCTGACTGCGGAACACCGCTTGTAAGACCGGTCGACGAGGCTAAATGGTTCTGCCCGAACACGGACGGCTGCCCGACGCAGATCAAAGGCAAGCTGCTGCACTTCCTTTCGCGCAAGGCGATGAACATTCTTGCCGGCGAGGCGACGGTCGCCCAGTTCTACGACCTCGGCCTGGTGCAGACCCCCGCAGACATGTACGACCTCCGCACCAGCCAGCTGCTCACGCTCGACGGATGGAAGGATAAATCGGCGCGCAGATTCCTCGAAAGCCTCACTGAGTCGCGTAACGTGCCGTTCGAACGCGTTCTGTTCGCGCTCGGCATCCGCTATGTCGGCGAAACCACCGCCAAGGAGGTCGCACGCCATTTCAAAGACATCGACGCCATCGCAGCGGCAACGGTCGAGCAGCTGCTCGAAGTGCCAGACGTCGGCGACGTGATCGCATGCAGCATACATGACTGGTTCCAGGACGAACGCCATCTCATCGAGGTCAAGAGGCTCAAGGCGGCCGGACTGCAGTTCTCCGTTACCGGAAACGGAGGAGAAGCGCTCTCTGACGCACTTGCCGGCCAGACCATTGTGATCTCAGGCAACTTCAGCATCTCCCGCGATGCGATGAAAGAGCTCATCACACGCCACGGCGGCAAGAACAGCGGTTCGGTCAGCGGCAAGACGGCATTCCTGCTTGCCGGCACCAAACCGGGACCTGAGAAGATACGCAAATGCGAAGACCTCGGCATCCGAGTCATCGGGGAGCAGGAGTTCGCCGCGATGATACCAGGAGGGATACCTATGTCGGAAGCCGGCCCTGCACCGAGCCTGTTCGACGACCAGGACGAACCTACATTGTTTTGACGATAACGCATAATGGATAAAGAGAGAATAAAAGAGACTTCGAAACAGTTGTTTTCAGATTCCATCTGGACTCTGGACATGGAGGATTTCTCCACTACCAGACGCCGGGTGTTCAAGCTCGTCAAGCTGATACGCCTGGTACTCGACGACTTCGCCAAGAAGCGCATGGGCTTCCAGTGCGTGTCTCTCAGCTATTTCTGCGCTCTGGCATTGATCCCGCTCTTCGCCATCGTGTTCGGCATAACCAACGGCCTCGGCCTGGTGGACAAGATATCCATGGTCATCTACAACATCTTCCCGACCAACCAGGACATTGTCGACATGCTCATCGAGAAATCGACCAACATACTCGATGTGGCCAAGTCCGGTCCCGTAGGCATAGTCAGTGCGCTGATGTTCTTCTGGACCATACTGTGGATGATGTTCCACGTCGCGAGGGTGTTCAACAACGTCTGGGGCATACAGAAAGTGCCGCGCAAGATATATAAACGCTTCTCGATATACTTCCTTACGATAATCCTGCTGCCGTTCATCCTCGCGATCTTCGGCTTCGGCATCGCATCATATTCCAACCTCTTCAGCTTCATCGGCGTATCTGCCATAAAGGAGCTCACTTTCCTGCCGATATTGCTGCGGTGGCTCATATTCTATGCGCTGACCGTGCTGACCTTCTCTGCGATGTACAAGTTCATCCCGGCAGTCCATGTCCGCTACAAATGCGCATTCACCGCTGCCCTCTTCTCAGCCGCGGTATTCGCGATCTTCCAATATCTCTACCTGCAGACTCAGATGTTCGTGTCCAGGCTCAACGACGTGTACGGAGTCATCGCGGCTGTGCCGCTCTTCCTCATCTGGCTGAACTACAGCTGGCAGATCATCATCTACGGCTCACAGCTTTCATTCGGAATACAGAACATAGATACATACAACATTCCTGACGACCTTACATTGAGGGACGTCATCCAGCCAACGAAAAAAACACGCCCTGCGGAAGGGCAAGACGATAAATGAGTTTTTCTGAATTTACAAAGAACGACTACGCGGTCATCGCACGCGACTATGCCGGTCTCAAGGAGATGGCAAGGCGCAGGTGTGCCGACGAGGAGGAATTCAACCTTGTCCAGAAGGCGTTCGACTTTGCCAACGAGGCGCACAAGAACGTGCGCAGACGCTCCGGCGAGCCGTATATCCTCCATCCGATCGCCGTGGCGAAGATTGTCGTCGGAGACATCGGCCTCGGTTGCAAGTCCATCGTGGCAGCCCTCCTGCACGACGTAGTCGAAGATACCGAATACACGACCGAGGACATACGCAATCTGTTCGGCGACAAGGTGGCGACGCTGGTCGACGGCCTGACCAAGATCAAGACCGTGCTCGACAATGAGAACAAGGACTACCAGTATGCGCCGGAAAGCCTCCAGGCGGAGAATTTCAAACGTATCCTCCTCACACTCAACGACGATGTGCGCGTCGTGCTCATCAAACTGGCCGACAGGCTGCACAACTGCCGGACCATCGAGTTCATGCCGGAGCACAAGCGCGACAAGATCCTCTCCGAGACCATGTTCATCTTCATACCTCTGGCCCACAGACTCGGATTGTATGAGATCAAGTCGGAGATGGAGAACATATGGCTGCGTTTCAAGGAGCCTGACGCATACAACGACATCTCCCAGAGGATCAACCAGAACGTCATAGATCGCGAGGCCGAGATCGACTCGTTCATCTCGCCTATCCAGGAAGCTCTCCAGAAATACGGCTTCTCATTCGAGATCAAGAAACGCGTCAAGACCCCGTACTCCATCTGGCATAAGATGCAGACCAAGAATGTGACCTTCGACCAGGTCTATGACCTCTATGCAGTGCGTATCATTTTCACTCCTGCGGCCGACTCCGCAGAGACCGAACGTGACCAGTGCTACCACATATTCTCCGTCATCACCGGCATCTACAGATATCAGCCGGAGCGTGTGCGCGACTGGGTGAAGCATCCGAAGCAGAACGGCTACGAGGCCCTGCACTGCACCTTGATGAGCAATTCCGGAGTCTGGGTGGAGGTGCAGATACGCACAAAGCGCATGGACGACATCGCCGAGAAGGGTATTGCCGCGCACTGGGCCTACAAGAAAGACGGCTACATCACCGAGGAAGACAACGAGATGGACAAATGGCTCGCGAAGGTCAAGGACATCCTAGTCCAGAAAAACGACATCAACGCCATCGAGCTCCTCGACATCATACACGATGACCTCACGCGGACGGAGATAACCGTCTTTACACCAAAGGGTGAGCAGAAGTCCATACAGAACGGCTCCACCGCACTCGATTTCGCATATCAGATCCACACGCACATCGGCCACAAGGCCATCGCCGCCAAGGTCAACATGAAGCTTGTGCCACTCACGCACGTGCTCAAGTCCGGCGACCAGGTGGAGATCATCACGGCCGAGAACGGAGAGCCGAAAAAGGAATGGCTCGGTTTCCTGCGGACCCGGCATGCCACAAACCTTGTCGTGGACTGGTTCCGCGCGAAATCGGCCGAGCTCATACCGGACGGAGAAAAGATGTTCCATAACATAATGAAGACAGCCGGTCGCAACATCACCAACCGCAACTTCAAGAACCTCCTCGTCGCCACCCAGCTCTCCAATATGGAGGAGCTCTACTTCCGCATCGCTCTCGGCATCATCACGCCGGAAAAGATCGAAAGCATACTCTCGAACAGGAATGCCGAGATCATGCCTACAGCAGGCGCGAAGGACACCAATGAGGCAGTCAACGTTGGCGGAACAAATTATGTCATCGCCCCTTGCTGCCATCCTATCCCTGGTGATTCGGTAGTCGGCTTCAAGTCCGCGGACGGTTCGATCGTCGTGCACAAGAAGTCCTGCGAAGTGGCCCAGGGCATAGCATCCAAGCATGGCGACAAGGTCGTCGTGCCTGACTGGGAGTCGCTGTCGGCCAACGTGCAGTTCCCGGTGCGCATCTCGCTCAAGGGCATCGACCGTGTGGGACTGCTCAACGAAATCTCCCAGTATATCTCTCTCGTGATGGGTGTCAACATGAGGAAGCTCGTGCTCGGCTCCCAGGACGGCATATTCGAAGGTTACATTGAAATGTACGTCTCAGACAAGAAGGCTCTCAACAAGATGATCAAGAAACTGTCATCCATCGCCGGAATCCAGGACGTCACAAGAACAGACATTTGACAACATGAAGAAATTCTTCGACAAATACTTCCCTATCATTCCGGTCCTTGCCGTGCTGATACCGATGTTCTCGCATTCCTGTGCCAACACGACCCAGGCACCGACGGGCGGAGACAGGGATTCCATACCTCCTGTACTGCTCAAGGTCGATCCCCCTATGATGGCCTGCAATGTCAAGCAGACAGGGCAGGTGTTCACGTTCATATTCGACGAGAACATCAAGGTAAGCGACCCGAAGAACATCTTCCTCTCCCCTCCGTTGAAGAAGATGCCGAAGTACAAGCTCCGCGGCAAAGCCATCTTGGTATATTTCGAGGACGACACCCTCAAGGCCAATACAACCTACACCATCGACTTCACCAATGCCCTTGCCGACAACAACGAAGGCAATCCGTTCCCTGGTTTCACCTATGTGTTCTCGACCGGCGAGACCGTCGATTCGATGATGATCACGGGCATAGTCCAGGACTGCAACACCCTGCTTCCTGTCAAGGGCGCCACCGTGATGCTGTACAAGAGCCAGGAAGACTCGGCTGTAATGAAGGAAAGGCCTGTCGCCGCAGTCAAGACGGACGACTGGGGATACTTCGCCCTGCGTAACATCCAGGACACCTTGTACCGTCTCTATGCTGTCCAGGACGACAACGGAGACAACATCTATGACCCTGAATCCGAGAGGATAGCGTTTGTCGACAGCCTCGTCCGTCCTGTGACCGTGGTCGACGACTCGCTGCCGGAGCTCATCAAATACGACATGAAGGACACCCTCCTCTGCCAGGCCAGGAAGACCGAATACGAGCTGAATCTCTTCAAGGAGAGAAATGCCAAGCAGGTCATCGTCAACAAGGAGCGCCTCTCCGACAGGACCTCGTACATCACTTTCATGGCCCCGAACGCCCATATCGACACGATGTGGATCAAGGGCGTTCCGGCCGAATGCCTCATCACCCAGTTCAACCCGCAGCGCGATTGCCTCGAGGTCTGGGTCAATGACAGGAGACAGATGCCGGATACCTTCCATGCATTCGTGAACTATCTCAAGACCGATACGACCGGTGTGCTTTCGCCGTACACGGAGGAGGTCAAGCTGGTCAACCCTGTACCGAAATCCAAGCGCCGTTCCTTCCAGAAGGATCTCAAGCATGAAGACACCATCTGCGTCTATACACTTGAGGCCAAGCCGGAGACGGTCGAGCAGATGGGATATCAGATGACCTTCAAGCTGCCGATCATCTTCGAAGGCTTCAAGGACTGCAAGTTCAGGATTGTCAATCCAAGACAGCAGGAGGAGTACGGCACATTCACCGTCATCCCAGACGAGGAGAACCTGCTCAGATACACGCTGATGCCGGACGTCACGCTGCTCCCTGGTTATGACTATTTCATCAAGGTACCGGAGCGTGTTTTCCGCGACATCAACGGCTTCTACAACGACAGCACCGAGGTCAAGGTCACTCTTCCAAACGACGAGAAGCTCAGTACGCTCACCCTGGACATGACCTCCGTCGATACCAAGTACATAGTCGACCTGCTCGACGAGCAGAAGTCCAAGACACATAGAAGCTACATCATCAAAAGCGACACCACGCTGGTGTTCCCATATCTCACGGCCGCAAAGTACTGCATACGCATGACCGAGGACAAGAACGACAACAATCTCGTGGACACCGGAAACCTGCTTGAATGGAAGCAGCCAGAGAAGGTGAAATTCTTCAAGCTCCAGGACGATACTCCGTACATCGAAGTCCTCGAGAAATCCGAGATGCAGCAGACAGTGGACCTAAAAGAAATCTTCAAGTAGAATGAAACTCAAGACCGTCATATTGCTCATTGCGCTGACTTCGCTGTGCACCGACGCCATGGCCGCATGGCCGAAACGCAAGGCTCCGGCCGACAGCGTGAAGACTGCCATGACCGACACTCTCGCAGTACCTCTGTACAGCGACGAATATCTCGACACGGTGAAGATCAGGAGAGCCGTGCTTCTGAATGACTACTCCACCATAGGTTTCGAATATGGTGTGTCGAGGAACTCCATGATGTTCAATCCGAAGTTCCTCCAGAAGAATGTCTTCTTCCCAGAATACTACGGCATCACCTACACCAAGTATTGCAAGATGCTCGGGTACATGCCGTATTTCGGATTTCAGATCGGGGCGTTCTACGGCCACGAAGGATATGAGTTCAAGATGAACGAGGAGACTGGAGGCATCTTTACGCTCCAGGATGCGACAAAGGTCGAGATGGACTATGCGGAAATACCTTTGCTTGCGGAAGCCCATCTGGATCTTACGCACCTCAAGTTCATGCTCGATGTCGGCCCCTATGCAGGATACAGGCTCAACATACACCGCTCAGGTCCGTTTGCCATATCTCCGGCCGTTGTGGACTCATTCGTGGACT
The DNA here is from genome assembly GCA_045627265.1 of Candidatus Cryptobacteroides sp. Taxonomy (GTDB): domain Bacteria; phylum Bacteroidota; class Bacteroidia; order Bacteroidales; family UBA932; genus Cryptobacteroides. Next base: position 18,836 of record JAZQNI010000062.1, on the reverse strand, counting down.
ATGAGCGTCAGATCGACTACGGTGTCCACGGAGGAGCAGGTTTCTCCATCGTTTTCGCTCCTGTGGAATTCCAGGTGCGTCTCAGGATGAGGTACTCTCTTTCATCGCTCTGGGAGCCGGACTACAACAGCAAATACTATTACAGGTTTGCATATCCTTTCGATTTCATGCTGACCGGAGGCGTCGCAATCCAGCTCAACCGCAGATACGGCAAGACCAAGGCGATGATGCGCAGAGAAGCACGTGAAAGGGTCTTCAATCCACCAATCGAAACAGAACAATGAACACTCCTGATGTCAGAATAGGCGGAATCACCATCGGTTCCGACCGCCCCATGGTCGTCCAGACCATGTGTAACACCCATACCAACGATGTCCCGGCCACTCTCTCCCAATGCCGTGCGATGGCCCTGGTCGGAGCCGAGATCATAAGGATCACTGTCCCGTCCACAAAGGATGTCCCTTGCATCGCTGAGATACGCTCGACGCTCCGCTCGGAAGGAATCGATTTACCGATCGTGGCCGACATCCATTTCTCGTCCGAGACTGCCATCGCTGTCGCTCCCGTGGTGGACAAGGTGCGCATCAACCCAGGCAATTTCCACGCCGACCATGCCAAGGCACGTGAGCAGTTCGCCAGGCTCATCGAAGTCTGCAAGGAGCATGGCACCGCCATCAGGATCGGTCTCAACCATGGTTCGCTCGGCGCCTACATCACAAACCTATACGGTAACACGCCGCTTGCAATGGCAAAGGCCGCGATGGAATGGGTGGACATGTGCGTAGAGAACGATTTCCATCAGGTGGTCGTATCGCTCAAGTCCAGCAACACCATAGTGATGGTCGAGGCCTATAGGATCCTGGCATCAATGATGGAGGAAAGCGGACACTGCTACCCTCTCCATGTCGGCGTCACCGAGGCCGGCAACGGCGATTCCGGACGCATCAAGTCCTGCGTCGGCATATGGACTCTGCTGTCCGAGGGGATCGGCAATACCATCCGCGTATCACTTACGGAAGACCCGGTGAATGAGATTGGAGTCGGCCGGTATATTGCCGACCGTTATGACCAGAAGCTGCGCTCCAGCCTTGCATCCGTCCATATCGACGGCAAGAAGGCCATCGCCACATATCATTCGCCGGACAAGGAAAGGCTCATCCTCGACCTGTCCTGCGATTTCGGCAAACGTCTCTTGGACAAGGAACTTGATGAAATCGCAGTGGAAGGCACATACGCCGACGCCGACGGCCGGACTGTCGATATCTCAACGAGCGGACTCGGGGAGTATCTCACAGACGAACTCATGCAGGCCTGCAGGAGGCGTTTCTACAAGCCGGAATACATTGCATGCCCGGGATGCGGCAGGACGATGTATGACCTCCAGGGCGCTTTTGAGACAGTCAAGAAGCGCACGGCCCATCTCAAGGGCATGGTGATTGCCGTCATGGGATGCATAGTCAACGGTCCAGGCGAAATGGCCGACGCTGACTGGGGCTATGTAGGTGAAGGAGGAGGGAAAGTCTCTATCTACAAAGGAAAGGAGCCTGTCCTGAGACACGTGCCAGAAGCGGAGGCTGTGGATCAGCTCCTGCGTCTCATCGAGGAAAACTCACGCTAATTCAGCGATGCTTGTCTCGCAGGCGCGGACTTTCTGCCCTATGGTGACATTCACCTTGGCGGAAAGCGGGAGGTATATGTCGATCCTCGAACCGAGCTTTATGATGCCGCACTGCTCCCCTACGCTGACCTGAAGTCCAGGCTCAGAATAAGAAACGACGCGGCGGGCGAATGAACCTGCAATCTGCTTGAAGAGCACGGACTGACCGTCCTCTGTCCTGATGGCAGTCGTGCTGTGCTCGTTCTCGACAGAAGACTTCGGCTTGAATGCAAGGATGTGCTTCCCCTTGTGGTGCTTGCAATAGGTGACTTCGCCGGAAACCGGCCAGAAATTGGCATGCACGTCGAAGAAGTCCATATAGATGCAGATGCGCAGGCATTCCGCATTGAGGAACTCGGACTCGAATGACTTCTCTATGATGACGACCTCACCGTCAGCGACGGATGTCACGTTCTTTGGATCGTCGGTCCTTGTGCGTTCCGGGACGCGGAAGAACGCTGTCTCGAATATCGCAAAACCGAGGAGCAACCCACATGACGCATACAATGCAGCAGAATGACGGCAGAAAATGAACAGAATGAAGATGAATGCCAGGTTCAACGCCCAGGCAAGGATCACTGTTCCGTGTGAGTCTTTATCGATTCTGATCATTTCCAGGACAAAGTTTAAATCAGGTTGAAGATTGCAAGGTATATCGCACCTATCGGCATCGCCATGAGCGTGCTGTCGAATCTGTCGAGCATGCCGCCGTGACCGGGGATGATGTTGCCGGAATCCTTGAGGCCGCAGCATCTCTTCCACTGGGACTCGAAGAAATCACCGCAGACGCCCGCCACATGCATCAACGATGCGAGGATGATGCAATGAAGGAGCGGAGCCTGGAGGAGGTTGCAGAAATGAAGAACGACGGCCGCAATGATGGCAAACAGGAATCCTCCCCAGAATCCTATCCAGGACTTTTTCGGGGATATCTCAGGACATATCTTCTTGCCATATTTCTGTCCGAGGGAGCAGCCGAGTATGTAGGCGCCCACATCGGAACACCAGATGATCACGAAGAAGCAGATGAGCAAAATGCCGTTGAACTCTCCGTGATGGAAAGCGATCAGGTTGGACAATGACAGCGGGACAGCGATGTAGAGTATGCCTGTGTAGATATAGGCGAACTTGAGGAACTCGGACCTGTCCTTGACAAGAAGCGAATTGACCATCACCACTATCACCGGGATTATGGCCAGTGCGACGAACTTCGGATGAGCTCCACACACCTTCGTGAGATAGATCAGGGAATAGAGGATAACTCCGGAAGCGATGGCAAGGATGCGTGAGAACTTGTAATCCTCCCCCATCGTCATCTTGTAGAACTCCGCCATCATCGAGCACATCATGAAGATGATCAACGCGGAGAAAAGATACCCGTTGAAAAGCAGCCCGCAGAGCATCACGATCCCGAATACCGTTCCGGAGATCGTCCTAAGCAAATTGTTACTCATTTTCTTTTTCTTCAATGGCTGCAGGGGCGGATCCCGGACGAGGTCCGAGGATTGCTTCCACATCTTCAGCGAATATTACCTCTCTCTCGAGCAGCAGTGAGGCCACCTGGAGGAATCCTTCCTTGTGCTCCGTAAGTATGTCGAGAGTCTTGTCGTGTATCGTATTAATGAGGTTCTTGACCTCCTCATCCATCAGTTCTGCCGTCTTCTCACTATAAGGCTTGGTAAGGTCGTAACCGCGTGCGCCTGTGGAATCGTAGTAAGACACATAGCCGACCTTGTCGCTCATGCCATAGTACTGGATCATGCCGTAAGCCATCTGGGTGAGTCTTTCCAGGTCATTCTGTGCTCCGGTCGAAGGCTCCCCGTTCACGATTTCCTCAGCCACGCGTCCGCCGATCAGAGAGCACATCTCGTCCATGAGCTGGGACTTGCTGGAAATCTTCCTCTCCTCCGGCAGATACCAGGCGGCACCAAGTGCCTGTCCGCGAGGAACAAGAGTCACCTTGAACAGAGGATTGGCGTGAGGCAGCAACCAGCTGACAACAGCGTGGCCGGCCTCATGATGTGCGATGGTCTTCTTCTCCTCTGCCGTGATGATGGAACCTTTCCTCTCCAGTCCGCCGATTATGCGGTCCACAGCATCGAGGAAGTCCTGCTTGTCGATGACAGTCTTGTTTCTCCTCGCTGCAGTGAGAGCCGCCTCGTTGCAGACATTGGCGATGTCTGCTCCTGAGAATCCTGGAGTATGCTTGGCCATGAAATCGACGTCGAAATCATCGGCGATCTTGAGGCCCTTCATGTGCACCTTGAAGATATCGACCCTCTCCTGGAGCTCTGGCAGCTCGACATGGATCTGCCTGTCGAAACGTCCGGCACGGAGCAGCGCCTTGTCGAGGATGTCGGCCCTGTTGGTGGCGGCCAGCACTATGACTCCGCTGTTGCTTCCGAAACCATCCATCTCCGTAAGGAGCTGGTTGAGAGTATTCTCGCGCTCGTCATTTGAAGAAAAGCCTACGTTCTTGCCCCTTGCGCGGCCGACAGCGTCGATCTCGTCGATGAACACGATGCACGGCGCTTTCTCCTTGGCTTGGCTGAACAGGTCACGCACGCGGCTGGCGCCCACTCCGACAAACATCTCCACGAAATCAGAGCCGGAGATGGAGAAGAACGGCACATTGGCCTCACCCGCCACGGCCTTGGCCAGCAAGGTCTTGCCTGTGCCCGGAGGGCCTACGAGAAGAGCTCCCTTAGGAATCTTGCCACCGAGTGCGGTATATTTCTGCGGATTCTTGAGGAAATCGACGATCTCCATCACCTCGTCCTTTGCACCGTACAGTCCTGCGACATCCTTGAAAGTGACGTTGACCTGGTTCTTGTCCGCCAGCTTGCCAGTGGACTTGCCGACATTGAACGGATTCATGCCACCCTGGCCGCCGCCCATTCCCTTGCCCATGCCGCGGAACATCCAGCCCCAGAGGATGAAGAGAAACAGGAGCGGAAGCACCCACTCGAGCACAGAACCCCAGATGTCGTTGCTGTTCTCGATGATCACCGGCACCTGGCAATCCTCCTCGAGCTCGGCGTTCAGTGCTCCGAACTGGGCTTCTGCGTCGAACTTGTTGGATACGAGGAATGTGAAATGAGGCGATTTGGAAGGCACATTGCCACCGAACTTGCTCTCATACTTCGCAAGTCGTTCAGGCTTGATGGTGACGCTTCCTTTGAAATCGTTGCGTATGTAATGGATGTCCTTGACATCTCCGTCACGGACCATCTGCTGTACCTCCGGCCATTCAACCTTCTGCGGGTTGGCGGAGTCGCCCTGGAATATCATGAAGAATATTCCGATTATCAACAGGATGTAAAGCCACGAGAGGTTGATCCTGATCTTGACTATCTTGCGCGGCTTGTTGCCGTTGCCGTCTTTGCCGGACGGAGTGTTGCCGTTATTCTGATTCTGAGCCATTCTCTTTCTTCTTGCTTGCTGGTTTCCTGTACTTGTAGGTCTTCTTCGGCGCATCGGCCCAAAGGTCCTCGAGCCTGTAGAACTCGCGGTATTCGGTCAGGAAGATGTGGATAACGATGTTGCCGTAGTCCAGGATAATCCAGAAGTTGTTCTCCATGCCCTGGGTCCGGAGAGGCTTGAGGCCGAGCTGCTCCCTCGCTTCCTTGATGATGTTGTCGGCGATGGCTGAGACAGCAGTGGTGGATGTGGCGTTGCAGATCACGAAGTAATCCGAGATGGCTGAACCGACCGGTCTGAGGTCGAGTGAAACAACGTCTTGTCCTTTCTTATCAAGAATCGCATCAGCTATGACGCGAAGATCATGTGTTATCATACGCGGAAAATTTCTAATTTTGCACACAAATATAACAAAAAAAATCTAATGCCCGACAATAGCCTTATAATATGGTATGACGAGCTCGGTTCGACCAACGATGAAGCCAGGAAACTCATTGATTCCCTGGAGGATCTCTCATTGGTGGCGGCCGCATCGCAGACCTCCGGCCGAGGGCAGGGAGACCACAGCTGGACCAGCGCTCCCGGGGAGAATCTCACCTTCTCGGCAGTGCTTAAGTTCAGTCAGCGCAACGAGCTGGAAGCCAGTGATTCGCTGCTTGTCACCTGTTTCATCACTGAAGCTGTTGCGAACTATCTCTCTGGGCATGGGGTCAAGGCCGCGGTCAAGTGGCCGAACGACATCTACGTGGACGGTCGGAAGATATGCGGCATACTGATAGAAAACGTCATCCAGGGTACCCGGCTGCGTTCAAGCATAGTCGGAGTGGGCCTGAATCTCAACCAGACAGACTTCCCTGCCGAGCTTCCCAACCCGGTCTCTGTTTCCATGCTTACAGGCCTCGGATATGACGTCCGGACAGAACTCTCCGCCCTGCATGAAGCCATGAAAAAGTCCGCCGGTCTGCTCGAAACGGGCGAAGGGCGGACATATCTCAGAAAGATGTTCGACGGCAGGGTGTTCAGAGTGCCCGGAGAGCAGCGATAGTCGCCGCCGGGTCCTCGCTCTTGAACACAGAACTTCCTGCAACGACGATATCGACTCCGGCCTCGTCGAGGCTGGCCGCATTGGATGAGCCGACTCCCCCGTCGACTTCGATCTTGCAGTCGAGTCCCCGTCTGACGATTTCGGCCTTGAGCCTGGCCACTCTCTCAAGAGTCTCAGGAATGAACTTCTGCCCGCCGAATCCGGCGAACACCGACATCACAAGGATGAAATCGGCATCCTCGAGGAAAGGATAGACCTCCTCGACCGGCATGTCTGGATTGATGGCAAGACCGGCCTTCGGGCCGAGCTTCTTTATGCTTCTGAGCATCTCCCCGGCATCCTTGCCGGCGAGTCTTGCGGCCTCCAGATGGAAGCTGAGCATATCGACTCCAAGAGCGGCAAAACGCTCGAAATACTTGTCCGGATTGATGATCATCAGATGCGCGTCCATCGCCGTCGTCGCGATCTTGGAAAGCGGCTCGAGCACGCTGAAGCCGAACGAAATATTAGGAACCAGGGTGCCGTCCATGACATCGAGATGGATGAAATCGGCATTGGCGTTGAGCATCTGCACTTCCGGCTCGAGGTGCAGGAAGTCGGCCGCCAGAAGAGATGGTGCTATTTGAAGTGACATACTACATCGATTAGGAGTTTGACGAATTTATCGAGGGACGCAAGCTCCATCTTCTCTCCAGGAGCATGCACGCCACGCAGTGTCGGACCGAACGAGATCATGTCAAGATCCGGGAACTTGTCGAGGAACAGACCGCATTCCAGACCGGCATGGATGGCCTTGACCTCCGGTGCAGTGGCGAACAGGCGGCGGTAGGATTCCACGCAGACTGCAAGGATGTGCGAATCGACGTTAGGACGCCAGCCCGGATAAGGCAGCAGATGCTCCACCTTCGCGCCGATGAGCTCGAACGTGGCCGCGACCTTGTCGGCGATCATTTCCCTCTCGGACATGGTCGAACTGCGCTGGCTGGTACGGATGATGAACTTGCCGCTTTCCGGCATCTTGACAGATGCGAGGTTGGTCGAAGTCTCCACAAGACCCTCGATGTCCTGGCTCATCGCCTGGACGCCGTGAGGACAGGCGAACATCGCTGTCACGAGCTTGCGGGTGTCGGCCGCGCCGATCGCGTCCCCGCCTTCTTCGGCGAGAGCAGCCTCCGTGCAGACATCAGGGTCTGTCACATGATACTCGCTGGCAAGCGTGTTGCCGAATTCCATGAAGTCGACCATCATGCGGCCGGCGTCCGATGTAGCCACCACGGCCTCGCAGTCGCGCGCGATCGCATTCGGCTTGCCGCCGCCGAGCAGCGAGACGAGCCTGATGCCTCCGTCCAATTTCGTGTAAAGGAAGCGCACCATCTGCTGGACGGTGTTGACTCGCTCCTTGTTGATGTCGTCGCCGCTGTGTCCGCCGAGCGCACCGCCGATCGTGAGGCGTACGAGCTCCATTCCTTCAGGAACCTCGCTCACAGGGCATTCGAATGTGATTTCGGTGTTGACGCCGCCGGCGCAGCCGATGAAGAGCTGGCCTTCGTCCTCGGAGTCGAGGTTGATGAGCGTCTTGCCCGTGAAGAAGCCTTCCTGAAGCGCTTCCGCGCCGTCCATACCGGTCTCTTCGGAGATCGTGAAGAGGCACTCGACCTTGCCCATCTCCTCCTCGCTCTTGAGAAGCGCGAGGCAGGCTGCGACACCGATGCCGTCGTCGGCACCGAGAGTAGTGTCCTTGGCGATCATCCAGCCATCCTCGACCACATACTTGATCGGGTCTTTGGCGAAGTCATGCTTGACGCCCGGCTTCTTCTCGCAGACCATGTCCTGATGGCCCTGGAGCACGATGGCGGGGATATCCTCCTTGCCTGGTGCGGCTTCGCGTGTGATGAGCACGTTGCCTGTTGCATCTGTCTTGCAGGCCAGGCCGTGATCGGCCGCCCACTTCTGCAGATAGGCGGTCATCGGCTCTTCATGGCCGGATTCTCTGGGAATAGTGGTGATTTCCTTGAATATATCAAGTACCTTATTTGCGTCCATATGGATATATTGTACGGTTGGTTACGCGATAGGGGCGATCATCTTCTCAAGATCGCTGATGTACTGCTTGACGCTCCTGTCGGTGGCGATGAGGTCGGATACAGCAGAGCATGCATGAAGCACTGTGGCGTGGTCCTTGCCTCCGATTTCGCTGCCGATGGTCGACAACGAGCAGCTTGGGATGAAGTTGCGGCACAGATACATTGCAATCTGCCTTGCCTGTACGATCTGGCGCTTCCTCGACTGGGACTGGAGGATGTCCTGGGTGATGTTGAAGTACTCGCAGACAGCTTCCTTGACCTTGTCGATGGTCAGGTCGTTCTGCTCCTCGCCTATGATGTTCTGGGTGATGCTCTCAGCCAGCTGGATGCTGCACTCGGTGTGCGTGAGGGTGGAATGTGCAATCAACGAGATCAGCGCACCTTCCAGCTCACGGAAGTTGGTCTTGACCTTCTGGGCAAGGAATTCGAGCACTTCGTCGCTGATCCTGACGCCCTCGCGGAAGCTTCTTGACTTCAGCATTGCCAGACGTGTCTGGTAATCAGGACGTGAAAGCGAAACCGACAGACCCCACTTGAAGCGCGAAAGCAGACGGTCCTCGAAATTGCGGAGATCCACAGGGGCGCGGTCGGAAGTGAAGATGAGCTGCTTGCCGTGCTGGTGCAGGTGGTTGAACACATTGAAGAACGCGTTCTGGGTGCCCTGTCCGAGCAGGTCCTGGATGTCATCGACGATGAGCACATCAATCTTCATGTAGAAGGCGAGGAAATCGGTCAGCTTGTTGCGGATGGAGACCGCGTCCATGTACTGGGTCTTGAACTCGTTGCCGGTCACATAGAGGACCACGAGGTCAGGATACTTCTCATGGATGCTGATACCGATGGCCTGTGCAAGATGTGTCTTGCCGAGACCTGACCCTCCGAATATGAAGAGAGGGTTGAACGGGTTGTTGCCCGGTGCAAGCGAAATGTTCTGGCCGGCGCTTATACCCATCTTGTTGCATTCGCCCTGGATGAGGTTCTCGAAGCAATAGACAGGATTGAGTCTCGGAGGGATGTTCACCCTCTTCAGTCCCGGATATACGAAAGGACCAGGAGACGCGCCCGGCTGGAACGTGCTGATAGGAATCGACTTGTTGACCGGAGTGAGACCATGGGCGGCCGGATAGACCAGAGCAGGCTCAACGCGTACCGGCTTCACCATATATACAAGTTTGGCATCGGCGCCGATCACTCTGCGGAGAGTCATCTGGATAATCTCCAGGAATGCCTCCTCGATGTAGTCGCGGAAGAACTCGGACGGTACCTCGAGAGTCAGCGTCGCTCCTTCGAGTGACACCGGCTTGATAGGTACAAACCACGTCGTGAACTTCTGCGGCTCGAGGATGTTCTCGATAATGCGCAGACAGTTGTTCCAGACGTCTATATGTCGGTTCTCCAATTCCATTTAAATCGATAAAAAAGCCGTTGACGATCTTTGTTCCAACGGCAGTGCAAAATTGGGTGAAAATTTTTTAATAAAAAAACTATTTTGCTATTGCATTAGTTGTTTTTTATGCCTAAAATATTTGAAACAGGCCGGCGCCGCACCGCATTTCCAAGATGCTGATAATCAACAATATGCAATTCACAAAAAACTCTAAATCGTTTATAATCAAAAAATCCCGTATTTAGAATCTTTCCAAATAAACGAAAATTGCATATTCGCTGTCCGGCTGCATCCGGCGCTATGAATCAGACTAAAAAACAGGTGTTTTTTCTCTGGAAATCTCCCCATTTTCGACCTTCACAAAAAAAGAATCAGGGAAATATTTTTTTATTTCCTTATGCGTTTCTGCGGCTGTCGCGATATCGGTTTCCGGACCGAGGACATACTTGTAGAGAGTGCCCACCTTGACCGGCTTGCAGGCGAATCCTTTGAAGTATTTGTCGGCCGGATCCATCTTCTTGGAAGATGCCAGCACCTGGGTGCCGTAATACACGGCCGGCTCTACTCCGGCGGCGGCAGCATCCTTGGTTTCGGGAGTCACCTGAGGCTTTGCATCCTGATGAGGCTGAGCAGTTGCGGCAGCGGCCGGTTTTGTGGCGGTGGAGGAGCCGTTCTCTGTCTTTCCCTCCCCCGATATGCTCACGCTCTGGTCATAGACCCGCTTGTATTCACAGAACGAGTCGAAGAGCTTGTCGACCATCTTGGCGATCTGATCTTCGGAGCGCAGCGTCTTGAGGTCGCTGTCGTTGGTCATGAAGCCAAATTCCAGCAGCACCGCCGGCATGGATGCCTGCCTGAGCACGGCGAAGTTGCCCTGCATCACTCCCCAGTTCTTGCTGAACGGACCGTCCGCCATGCCGTCCGAGACCTTCTCGGCAAAAGCAAGGCTCTGCTCCCGGAACGCCTGCTGCATCAGCTGCATGAATATCTGAGATTCGGGACTGTCGTCGAAATCCTTGTAGGTCGTGCTGTAGTCATCCTCCAGATAGATTACGGAATTCTCTCTCTTGCAGACTTCAAGGTTGACCTCGTATGAGTCATATTTGCTCTTCTGGGACGGGCCGAGTATATATGCGGAGAAGCCGTTGACCGACTTGCTCCTGGCGGATGCGTTGATATGGATCGATATGAAAAGGTTCGCTCCGGCATCTGACGCTATCTTCGCCCTGGTGTTGAGAGGCACGAACACGTCTTTGTCACGCGTCATCACCACCTTCATGCCCGGGTAGGCAGCCCTCACCTTCTCGGCGAACTTGCGGGATATGCTCAGGGTCAGCGTTTTCTCGTAGGTTTTCTTGTCAGCGCTCATCGTACCGACGTCCTTGCCTCCGTGACCGGCATCCACGACGATGGTTTTCAAGCTCAGGTCGTTCTGTGCCTTGGACTGCGGAAATGCCGGCGTGACACCGGCCAGAAGGGCCGCCAATGCTATATATATGGTACGTTTGATCATGTCGCTCTTGGTAAACTTCGAAATAATTGTTACTTTTGTACTTTGCAAATTTAGGAAATAATTGCAATTGAAGAACATCAAGTACATAATTGTCGCATTGCTTTTGTTGCTGCTGACGGGCATTTCATCCTTCTCGCAGAACGGAAGGCGTGACCGTCGTCAGGCGGTGAGGGCGAACAGGCAGAACGACGTGGAAGCCGTCCAGGCGCCTGATTCCCTCGAGCAGGCGAGACTTGATTCGATTGCAGTTGCCCAGGATTCCCTGCATTTCAGGGATTCCGTTTCGCGCGCCGACTCCCTCGACATGCTTTCCAAGAGCTCAATCAAGCTCCCTGTGTTCACCAGCGCCGGCGACTCCATCGTGGAGGACTTCTCCAACGGCAGGAGGCTCATCTACTACTACGGCGGCGTGTCCGTCGAATACCAGGACATGAAGCTCTCGGCAGACTTCATGGAGTATGACATGGCCACCGGAGTCGTGTATGCCCGAGGCACGCTCGACACGCTCACCGGCGAATGGAAGGGACAGCCTGAGATGACCCAGGGCTCGGACAACTACAAGATGGAGGAGCTGAGGTACAACTTCAACACCCAGAAGTCCTTCATCACCAACATGATCACCCACGACGACGAAGGTATCCTGCACGGCAAGAGCATCAAGATGATGCCGGACAAGTCCATCAACATCAAGAACGGCCGATATACCGTCTGCGACAACGAAGACCATCCGCACTTCTATCTCAACCTGTCATCGGCCAAGGTCATGACCAAGCCTTCGCAGAAGATCATATTCGGGCCTGCGTGGCCGGTGGTCGAGGATGTAGTGCTTCCGATCGCGCTTCCGTTCGGGTTCGTCCCTGACAAACCTCAACGCGCCACGGGTATGCTCATGCCGACCTTCGGTGAGGAAGCGGCCCGAGGCTTCTACATGAGAGACGCCGGAATGTACTTCGTCATCGGCGACTTCTTCGACCTCTCCGTCACCGGAGACTACTACACCATGGGATCATGGGCGCTCGACGTCAACTCACGATACAAGGTCAATTACAAGTTCAACGGTACCTTCGGGCTTACGATTTCCGACGACATCACCGGAGAACGCGGCGCACCGGACTTCTTCGAGACCAAGAACTTCGGTCTCAAGTGGTCGCATTCACAGGACCCGAAAGCGCATCCGGGGACCTCGTTCAGCGCGTCAGTCAACTTCTCCAGCCCGTCCAACGACCGTTACAACTCCCGCTCCGTGACTGAGGCCGTGCAGAACCAGGCATCTTCTTCCATCTCGTTCTCCAAGAACTGGAACGGACGCTTCAACCTTTCCGTCAACGGATTGCATAGCCAGAACTCAAGGGATAGTTCATACGTGTTCACTCTGCCTAACATCACCTTCTCCGTCAGCACCTTCTACCCGTTCAAGCAGAAGCAGAGAGTCGGCAAGGAAAAGGCATACGAGAAGATCTCCTTCGGCTACAACACCACGCTCCAGAACAAGGTCGGATTCAAGTCGTCCGACTTCAACAACGGTTTGAACGCCGACTTCCTGGACAAGTTCCAGAACGGCATGACGCACAACTTCTCCATCGGCCTGCCTAGCTTCACCATCGCCAAATACATCAATGTCTCCCCTGGCGTCAGCTACGGCATGAACTGGTTCTTCCGCAAGACCGACTATGTATATAATGCGGAGACAGACAAGGTGGAAGCCGTCAAGGGCAAGCAGTTCGGCACCTTCGGCGTGACCCAGCAGTATTCCGGAAGCGCATCCGTCAGCACACGTCTGTACGGTATGTACAACTTCGGCAAATTCCACAAGATACAGGCCATCAGGCACGTTGTTTCGCCTAGCCTCTCGCTCAGCGTGAGTCCGGAGCTCGGCACCGCGGCCAACGGCTGGCGCACGCTCCAGTACACCGACAGCAAGGGTCAGGCCCAGGAATACTCCTACAACATCTATGCAGGGCAGATGTACTCCGCCCCGGGCAAGGGCAAGAACGCCAATGCCAGCTTCTCTATCGGCAACAACATCGAGGCCAAGATCCGCGACTTCGCCGACACCACCGGCACCGGAGTCAAAAAGATCAAGCTCATCGACCAGCTCAACCTCTCATCCGGCTACAATTTCCTCGCCGACTCGCTCAACCTGAACAACATCGGCGTCACGATGAACACTTCCCTCTTCGAGAAGGTGACCATCAGCGCCAATGCCAATTTCGACCCATACGCGGTCAACGAGCGCGGCCAGAGGATCGGCACGTTCAATTTCGTCAAAGAAGGCCTCTCACACCCAGTCAGGCTGACCAACGCATCGGCGTCCCTCTCCTACTCGATCTCCGGAAAGGGCCACATGAACGGAATGGACGGCAGCAACGGCGACAAGGGCGGAAGCACGAGCGACGGAAGCAACTACTACCGCATCTACTATGACCCGGTTACGGGCGAATACATTCCTGGCGGCTGGGTCTACTACGCCAATCCGAACGCACCTTGGTCGCTCAGTTTCAGCTACTCGTTCAACTACGCCAAGAGCTACTCGTACGCCAACAACGAGCTGAGCACCAACCACAAATACACCCAGACCATGAACATCAACGGCAACATCAAGCTCACGCCGAAGATGTCCATCAACGCGACCAGCGGTATCGACCTGATGGCCATGAAACTCACGACCACGCAGTTCAGCGCGACCTACGACCTGCACTGCTTCAACATCGCAGTCTCCTGGGTGCCGACCGGCAAATGGAAGTCATACTCCTTCAGGATAGCGGCCAACGCCTCTACCCTGGCCGACCTCCTCAAGTTCAAAAAATCCAACAGCTACTGGGATAATTAAAATATTATTCCTACTTTTGTGCATCGGTTAGACAATCGTGTCACAGGGTGATATTCTTTCACCCGGATTTTTTACCTAAACATATTTTTATCCCATATGCCCCACAGTCTTTTTGAACTGAATGAAATGAGCAGAGAGCAGCTAGAGTCCGTTGCGTCCGCCCATGGTATCAAAGTGAGCAAGAAAATGCAGTCCGAAGACATAGCGTTCGCCATCCTCGATGCAGAAGCCAAGGAAGAGTCATTGAAACCGGCTCCAGAAAGGACGAAAGCCAAGAAAGGACGTCCACGCAAGGAAACACAGCAGGAAGCAAAGCCTGAGCAGGAAACTGCTGCCGAAGCTCCTGCGGCAGATACAGCTGAAAAGAAGAACTCCAAGCGCGGCCGCAAGCCGAAGGTCAAGGTGTCCGAGCAGCAGCCAGCAGAGCCAGTCGCGGAAGCAGCACCGGCCGTTGTCGAGCAAGACAAACCAGAAGCCGCTCCAGCCGCACAGAATACGAAATCGAAGCGCGGCCGCAAGCCTAAGAACGCAGCCCCTCAGGAGGATGCATCCAAGCCTGCACAACCAGCCGCGGAACCTCAGAAAGCCACAGAAAACACAGCCGGACAGGACAACCAGCAGCCGAAGCAGAAGAAAGTCCGCGAGCTCGACCAGAAGCAGCAGAGAAAGCTTCAGGAGCTCGAGCGCCAGCAGCAGCTGAGACTCCAGCAGGACCAGAAGAAGAACGAAGCCCGGGACAAGCCTCAGCAGGACAATGCAGGAGCACAGCAAGCTCCTCAGAATCAGCAGAACAACCAACCGAACCAGCAGAAGAAGTTCAACCAGCAGAACCAGCAGCGTCAGCAGAAGCCTCAGATCGAGTTCGAAGGCACTGTGGAGGCTACAGGCGTACTCGAGATCATGCCGGACGGATATGGATTCCTCCGCTCATCCGACTACAACTACCTCAATTCTCCTGACGACATCTATGTCTCCCAGGGACAGATCAAGGCCAACGCTCTCAAGTCCGGCGACACCGTGACCGGTGAGATCCGTCCGCCGAGAGAGGGCGACAAGTACTTCCCTCTCGCCAAGATCAAGTATGTCAACGGCCGCACACCGGAATTCATCCGCGACCGCGTTCCGTTCGACTTCCTCACCCCGCTCTTCCCGGAGGAGAAATTCAACCTCCTCGGCAACGGTCACGAAAACGATCCGTCCTGCCGCATCGTGGACATGGTCGGGCCTATCGGCAAGGGACAGCGCATGCTCATCGTCGCCCAGCCTAAGACTGGTAAGACTATGCTGCTCAAGTCGCTCGCAAACGCGATTGCCGACAATCATCCGGAGGTCTATATGATTGTGCTGCTCATCGACGAGCGTCCGGAAGAAGTCACGGACATGCAGCGTTCGGTCAAGGCGGAGGTCGTCGCTTCGACCTTCGACGAGCCGGCCGAGCATCACGTCAAAGTCGCCAACATGGTGCTGGAGAAGTCACGCAGGCTCGTTGAATGCGGTCACGACGTCGTCATCCTCCTCGGCTCCATCACGCGTCTCGGCAGGGCCTACAACACCGTACAGCCGGCATCCGGCAAGGTGTTGACCGGCGGTATCGATGCCAATGCGCTCCAGAAGCCTATGCGCTTCTTCGGTGCGGCTCGAAACATCGAAGGTGGCGGTTCGCTGACCATCCTCGCCACCGCGCTCACTGAGACCGGCTCCAAGCAGGACGACATCGTCTATGAGGAGTTCAAGGGCACCGGCAACTCCGAGATCCAGCTCGACCGTACGCTTGCCAACCGCAGGATTTTCCCTGCCGTCAACATCCTGCTTTCAGGAACGCGCCGTGACGACCTGCTGCTCGACAAGAGTGCCGCCAACCGCATCTGGATACTGCGCAAGCTGCTTGCCGAGATGAATCCGACCGAGGCGATGAATTTCATGTTGCAGCTGATGGACGAGTTCAAGAACAACAACGACCTGCTCGACAACATGAACAAGGTTTCTCCGCGCGAGGCCAAGTATTACGACTATTAGAATAGACTTCGTATCAACGTCCAGCTTGACGTTTAAAAACAAAGCTATCCGTTTTCAACCGGACCTGGCCCTCCCTCTAGAGCCGAGGGCGGCTAGTCCTCTGAAAACGGATAGTTTGTTTTTGATTGAAATCAGACTGTTAACCAGCCAATAGACTGATTACAGGCCAAGGATGGAGCGGAGTTCAGGAGCGGAGGTGAAACGGCTCTTGGCGGGGATGCCCTGGAGACCACGGTTGCGCCAGTCGGCCAGTATGAAGTCACAACCCGCACCGCTCCCGCATTGGAAATCGTGCACGGTATCGCCGATATAGACGCATTCCTCGGGAAGCACAGACTCCCCCGTCGCGGCCTCATGGCGGCGGAAATATTCAAGCACAGGCTCGGGATCGGGCTTGTGCTTTTTTGTGTCTTCCGCGCAGATGATATAATCGAAGAAAGACACCATATTCTTCAGGTGGACGTCCTTGCCGAACTCGAACTTGTTGCGGGAAGTCACGCAACCGACATACTTGCCGCATTCCTTCAATTCGCGCAGTATATCTTCCACTCCCTCAAATGCTTTCATCATATAGGAAAGCTCGATGAAATTCTCTTCCCAGCGCTGAGAGAAAAGGTCCGCCTCCGGGTATTCCAGCATAGGCGCAACCTTGTTGCTCGGGATTCCGAAATACTTGTATGCCTCCTCGTACGACATCTCGACGCCCAGCAATTCCTTGATTGTCTTTATCAGAGAAAGGACTCCGGTGCGCTCGGTGTCGATAAGGGTGCCGTCGATATCGAATATGAAATGTTTATACATGTTCAGCAAACGTTTGTTCCGCAAATGTACATCATTTTTGGCTATATTTGCAGAGCAAATGAATACACGGATGGATTATTTCGACACAATATGCGCCCCCGCCACCATACCAGGCACAGGCGCCATCACGCTGATCAGGCTCTCCGGCCCTGACGCACTCGCCATCGCCGACAAGACCGTCAGCTGCAAGAACGGCAGCATAGCCGCTTCCAAGGGCTACAGCCTCAAGTTCGGCAAGATATCGGCCGAGGACGGCAGTACAGTCGATGAAGTACTCTGCAGCGTATTCAAGGCTCCTGCGTCGTACACCGGCGAGGACTCGGTGGAGATCAACTGCCACGCGTCATCATTCATCGCCAGGACCGTGCTCGAGCTGCTCTGTGCAAACGGCGCAAGGATAGCCGAACCAGGGGAATTCACCCGCCGCGCGTTTCTTAACGGCAAGATGGACCTTGCTCAGGCAGAGGCAGTTGCTGACGTCATTTCATCCGATTCTGCAATATCGCACAAGGTCGCGATGAACCAGCTCAAAGGCGGCTATTCGCAGGAACTGGCGGCACTTCGCGGATCGCTGCTCGAGATCACTTCCCTGATGGAGCTCGAACTTGACTTCAGCGAAGAGGATGTCGAGTTTGCAGACCGTTCGAAGGTGCGCGAACTTGTCTCCAAAACGCTTGAAAAAGTCAGCTCGCTTGCCGAAAGCTTTCATTTAGGCAACGCCATCAAAAACGGTGTGCCAGTGGTGATTATAGGAGAGCCTAATGCCGGCAAGAGTACCCTGCTCAACTCACTTCTGGGCGAAGACAGGGCCATTGTTTCAGACATAGAAGGTACCACCAGGGACAGCATCGAAGAGACATTCACCCTCGATGGAGTGCTCTTCCGCCTGATAGACACCGCAGGACTCCGCGAGACGGACGAAACAGTCGAGAAGATGGGCATCGAACGCACCCGCAAGATGGTTTCCGCGGCTGATGTGATCATTGCGCTCGTCGATATTTCCAAGTCTGAAGAGCAGATTTCATCCACTCTCGCCACACTTGAAGCGACACTTCAGCTCCAGCCGGCCGCCAAGGTCATAATGGTCGCCAACAAGGTCGATTTGCTGTCGGATTCCGGTATCGAGGGCAGTCCTGCTGGGGTTAACAAAAATGTTTTGATGGTTAACGATTTTGTTTCCCACGTTGAGAACAAAGCAATTGCGCTCAATCTGTCCGCAAAGTCAGGTTATGGCATGGACGAGCTCAAGAAGGCCCTGGTGACCGATGTTAAAGAGCGCATCAACGCCGGAGAGAACGGTTCCACGCTCGTCACCAACGCCCGCCACTACGAAGCCCTCAGGCACTCCGCCGACTCCCTCTCCGCCGTCATCACGGGCCTCGATTCCGGCCTCCCGACCGACCTCGTCTCCCAGGACCTCCGCGAAGCCCTCTACCACCTCGGCACCATCACCGGCTCCATCTCCACCGACGAAGTCCTCGGCCAGATCTTCAGCAAGTTCTGCATCGGGAAATAAACATCCATTGGCAAAAATCGCCATCCATTAAGAATTAACTAACCTTCAGTCAATTAGAGGTTCTGATTGAATGTTTATTTTAGTTAGTTTTTAATGCATTTCTACCGTTATTTGCTTAAATTTGTACCGCATTTGTACCGTGCCGGTACAAGTTCTTTGTGTTCATAGACCTCCCTGAACAGGTTGTCAGGCGTGAGCTATGGCATCGTGGTTACAGATTTCGCAAATGCGTTAGGACTCTTCCAGGTACCCCGGATATAGTATTGCCGAAATATCGCACTGTTATATTTGTCAACGGCTGCTTCTGGCATGGGCACAAAGGATGTTCAAAATACACAGTTCCAAAAACAAACATAGAATTCTGGAAAGAAAAGGTCGCCAGAAATCAGGAACGGGATTTGATAAACAATCAACGGCTCGAAACAATTGGATAGTGTACCAAAAAGTGTGTCTGGGTAGATAAAAAGAAAAAGGTCAACAACTTTTAAGATATTTGTAAAAGCAAACAACAAATGATCTTTAAAGTATTGACCTTATGGAGTTCACAAAGGAACAAATTTCTGAGCT
>JAZQNI010000061.1:0-5916 GCA_045627265.1 Candidatus Cryptobacteroides sp. | reverse complement strand
GGACATATACCTCTTTCGCGAACATACCATACAAAGATAGCAAAAGAATCACCAAAAAAACCTATCTTTGCATCATCGTCGTGACGACGTGCTGCCTTGGTGGTGAAATGGTAGACACGAGGGACTTAAAATCCCTTGGACCGAAAGGTCCGTGCGGGTTCGATTCCCGCCCGAGGCACGATTTTAAGAGCTAACTATTTGATAATCAATGGTTGGCTCTTTTCTTTTGCTCATTTTTGCCGACCAATTGCCGACATAGCTCAGAAGTTTGCCTTTTTTGAGGTGTTTTTCAGTATAGCAGTCTTTATCATCTTTCCGAGCTCGATTGCCAAAGAAGGCAGGTCGGAGAAGGTAACATTGTGGTCATACATCGTCGCGGGATCGTAATACGGGTCGATGCTAACGGCCACCAGACTGAAGCCGTCGCGGGAGATGTCCTGGACTGCTTTGCGGACGAGTTCGGTGGATTCGTTGGGTGCGCCGTCGGAGATGACGAAGAACAGGCAGTGCTCTGAAGTGTGTTTCCTGACCCGGGCGGCAGCCTCGCGGATAGCGATGGAGTCGTGATTGCCGGCACGCGACTCGGTGGTGCCGAGGGCGAAACGCTTGCGGAAGCCCTTCTCACGATATACATAGAGTGAAGTCGTGGATCTGCTGGCCGTATGGCCGTAGATGTACAGGTCCACATTCGGGATATTCCCGAGAGCTTCGTTCAGCAGCACCGCCGTGTCGCGCGCTGCCTGCTCACCTGCACCCCACATCGAGCCGGACTCGTCAAGCAGGATGCAGACGGAGACCTTCTCTGCCCTGACCTCGCCGTTACGTAGATAGACGGTTGGAACGCCCTGCACTGCTTCCGCCAATTTGTTCGTGTCAAGCGTACCGCTGCGCATGCCTCGGAGACTCAACTTGTACTCGGTGGAGAAGCAACGGAGAGCTTTGCTCACAGCTGGGACGTATCTCCTGACGCGCTCCAGGGACTGAGTATAGATGTCCTTGGATTCACCGGCCTTGGCGATGTAGGTTTTCGGCTGGGTGCCACGTTCGAGCAGGCCCTCGCATATCTGGCCGACCTTTCCGCCCTCCTTCTGGACGGTATCCGAAACGTCCTCGTTCGCCAGAGCATTACTGCCCGGATCCTTTGTCAGGGAGGAGAGAGCCTTCCCAATCTGCGACAGGGAGTAGTCAATGTCCGCGGATTTCTGAGGCTCGGACTCTCCGCTTGCACTGGACTGTGCCGAACCCTCACCGGAAGACGGATCGGACTCCTGATCGCCTGATTGCCCATCGGACTTGCCCTGTCCGGCAGAGGTAGCCCGGGATTGCGGCTGCTCTTCGTTCATCAAGTAATCCTTCATAACATCGAAGATTTTCTTGGCTGCCTCCAGGGACTCGGCTGTAGAGGTTGGATACGGAGTCAGGATCTCCCGCGCAGCGAGAAGGACGTCGCAGAATTCCCTGACATCATCCGGATCCAGAGCTTTCGGATAACGGATGAAGGACAGGATGGCGTTCATCAGGCGCTTCGGGGTGTCAAGGGATTCAAGGCGTCCCTGGGACTCCAACTCACGGCGGTACTTGTCGAAATAATAGTACTTGGAAGCGGCAAGGAAGTTCGAGAGGCCAGGGCGAGATTCGCCGCAGGCCCTCTCGATTCTTTCATCCTCGATGATGTTCTGAAGGGTGTGGACGGTGGAGTTTACCTTTCCGTCCGGAGCGCGGAAGTCCGTGTAGAGCAGGTGGCATCCCTCGTGGACCGCGAGTCCGATGAACGTGTCCAGCTTCCTGCCGACAGTCATATCGGCATCATCGAAGACCTTGGTCGCCACCCAGACGGTGTTGGAGTCGGTGCAGGAACTGTCCGGCGTGATGCGGACGTTCACCTTGAACGGCGTGTCCATCACCGTCAGCATATCGGACGCCAGCCCGAATGCGCTTTTGATCAGGTCCTCGGTGGTTTTCGGATGAAGGATGAACTCGCTGTAGGCACCGTCACCGATGGTGGACTCCCAGCCGAGCCGCCCTGTCTCGCGGCTTTTCACCAGCGTTCCTGAGTCCCTGTCGAGGAAGTCCTTGGACAGGACTGCAATCTTTTGTTGTATAGTCATTGTAGTCATAGCTTATCGAGTCATGAAGATTTTACTTACAACCGAGCGCTCGCCATCAGTCCGCGAGCCCTCGAAGAGAGGAAGGAACGCTGTCTCCATCGCCTCCAGAGCGCTCCAGCCGTCGGACACGAGCCTTGCGGCCATCAGAGTCTCACGGGTGGAAAGGCTGCAAGATAGCTCCTGCTTCTCGTACAGGCTGCGGACGGTCGTCGCAACGGCAACTATGTTGGCGGCATCGGTGCTCTGAATCCCGCAGCGCTTGGAGAGCACATCCGCCTCCTCTTTCGCCGGCATATATTGAAGCTCCATCGGGAAGAAACGCCCGACGAGAGCCCTGTCCATTGACATCGTGCCGGTGTATTCCGCACCGACGTTGGCCGTGGCGATGAAGACGCATTCAGGATGGACCTTGATGGAGCGGGTGTCCTTGCCTCCGGCAATCTCCACCGGCAGCTCCCTTCTGGAGTCCAGACAAGGGAACAGGATGTTGTTCGTGGTGGCCGGAGCCCTGGAGAGTTCGTCGAGGAGGATTACTCCCGGCTGCTGGATATCCTGCGTGAACTTCGCGTAGTCGAAGACGGAGACGCCGCCCTGTTGGAGGCGGTGGACACCGAGCAGTCCGGAGACGGGATCGTGCATTGATCCCATATCATACACGCTACACCTGATGCCGAGCTTGCGGCAGGCAAGCATCACCATCTCGGTCTTGCCGGTACCGGAAGCACCGATAAGGAGGGTGTTGACCTTCGAGCGAATGTTCCTGACGAGCAGGTACCAGTCTTTCTGTGAAATGAAAATTCCGTCCTTTCTGATTGTCGGGACGGACAGGGACTTGTCGGCTTTGAGCTGGCCAAGAAGCGTGGAAGGCGTGGCGGCCTCTCCGGAGTCGGTGAAGAGGGAGATGGTCGATTCCTTGGGTTCCTCGACTCTCTCGAAAGAGTTCCAGGCCTCGGTCATCTCCTGGGGCGGGATGTGTGACGGGACGATATACTCTCCGAGCGAGAGTCCCATAGGGAAGATAGGTCCCGCACTGTAGAACGGTGTGGAGCTGTGTGTCCTGGGTTCGATGGATGCGCTGCCGAAAACGGTCCCGATGGGGTACGACCCACGCATTATCGAGTCCGCCTGGACATTGAGGGAAGGGTCGATGAACCCGCCTTCGCAGGTCTGACCGGGAAGAGGACGGAGCCGCGGTCTGCTCTCGATCCGTACGGTCTTGAAGAAATAGTACTTCTGGTTCATATGGCGATACTGTTAATCGATGAACGATGAAAAGGAAAGGCGCCCGGAGGGGGCGCCCCGGGAGGCCCAGAGCCGGGAGCTATTCAGCTCCCTCGGCCTCCTCTGCAAGCGGGTCGCAAGAAGTGACGACCATATCCGTGCTTTCGTACTTCACGCCGTCCTTGGTGTTGATGTTCGGGCGGAAGTAGCCGGTGATGAGCACCGGGGCCCCCTTCTTGAGGATCTCCTCAGGGATCGTGACGTCCTTGGAGCCGTTCTTGGAGAACATCACGGCATCCAGGAAGAGTGCGGGCATGCCCTTGCCGAAGTTGTGTGCGACGGAGAAGCGGGCGACCTTGCCGTTCTTGCTGTCGAAGTAGCGTGCGTCTGAAGTGAGGCGACCTGAGAGGGAGAAAGTGTTGACTGATTTCATGATGTTGAATTTTAAAGGGTTTAACTTAATTTCTGATACTGCGTAACGAATGCGAACATCCCGCTCCTAAAATTTTCGGAAAAATTACAGAAGGGTCCACCCGAGGATGAATTTTTCGAGGAAAATCCGGGAGGAAGCAAGTCCGGGACGGACGCAGCGCATTTTGGAGAAAGGACAGATGTCGTATCGTAGCTTTGTATCTGAAATAAGGGAGCCCTGTATTCAACAGAAATCAAACACTGGCCCCCGCAGGTCTCACCCGATGCACGGTTTGCCAGCGGGAATGAGCGGAGCAGCGCAGGACCCGGGCAACTGAGGCAAGGGTATGCTGCTGCGGTGGATGCAGATGTTCTCCAGGCGAAAGGCCAGGTGCGCAATGAGGAGAAAGAAGGGGTCGGTCATCGACGGATCCGTCAGGATCGTCAGCCGGACGCGTGAAAAGAAAGCGGATTGGACACAATTTGATTGTTCCCGAGATAGCAGCCCAAATGAGGATGGCGGGCTTTCCGTCAAGACCGCCGCCGGCGCTCGTCCTGGTCTTGACGGTCTGCCTGGCAGCAAATAGATTTGCGGTCGAGGGACAAGCAACTCTCTATGATTCTAAATTAATAAATTGTTAAGCAGAAAACTTATAAGGAGTACATACTGGTAGATTAGTCATCCATATGGGGTAAATAATAGAACCATTTGGCCATTGCATTTAACCCATATGTTTTTGCAGTAAAACAGCCATGAATGGAAGAAGGTTGATCCTCATGTCGCTCCGCTTTTGAAGATAAATCACTAATTTTGCATGAATCAATATCATACGGATATGATCATTGAGGGCAGCAAATAGATAATAAGAAGCGATGAATTCCGCACTCTTAAGAACTGATGATTCGGATCAAAGAGAATAAGGGGTTTACCATATATAACGTTATAAAGTATAATATTCGAATGAACTGATCCTTTTGGGCATGAATCCACATTAAAGTATTCTTCTGATTATTATTTCTTTTCCCTCCATTGTTGGTTGCTCCTATTCGCAGACCCATCAATCACTCGATAAGGTAGCCTCCTACATGGATGCCTGTCCGGACAAAGCCCTTGAAGTGCTGCAGGAAATGTCAGCACCAAAGCAGAAAGCTTTGACGGCGAAATATGCTCTTCTGTATACAATGGCACTGGACAAGAACTATATCGATACCATTGATATAAGCGTGATTATCCCCGCCGTCGAGTATTATGACCACCGTGGATCAAAGATGGATAGGATGAAATCCTTGTTCTATTTGGGACGGATCCAATCTAATGCGAAGGATTACCCGGCTGCGATGATATCTCAAATGAAGGCCAAGTCATATGCAGATGAAGTCGGTGATACATATTGGAGAGCGATGCTGGCTTCCGCATTGGGATATACATATAACCTGAACATGTGCGTATCCGGAGAAGTTGAATGCATGGAAAATGCTCTTGAACTATGGAAAGAATATGGAGACAGCACTCATATTACAATAGCGATGTATAATCTTGCCTTGGCTTATCACAATAATCGCCAATTTGATAAGTCTGACAGTTTGTATTGTATATTGATAAACGCCGGCAACAAGGAAGCCTTGACATTTCTTGCGGGGAACAAATTGATGCAAGATGGATCTGGCCCCAAGACAGCAGTTGATCTATATTCGGAGGCAATCGCCAGTTCTGTTCCACTGAACATACATGATTACTATAAGTACGCGTATGCACTTGCATTAGCTGGCGGGGATGGATCATGCCAGAAATTGCTATCGCAGTTAGAGTCATACCCCAATGACTTAGAAACTGACTACTGGAGATCCAAAATTGCAGAGCACCGGCTGTCTTATAAGGACGCATTCGACTACCTGAGCGCGTACACCGTTAAGGCTGATTCTACGGTTAAGGCTCAGCTTGATCAGTCTGTATATCGAGCTCAGTCGGATTATTACCTGCTAGATGCACAGTATAGCGAGGCCAGAAAACGGGAGGCATATTTGCGGCTCTTTGTTGTTTGCTTGCTCTCATTCCTGGCACTGGCTGGAGTCATTATCGTTTTCCGAAGGAGACAAAAGCGCATACAGGACAGGAACGAAGAGCTCAGCTTGATGTATGAAGAATCTCAGCAGATGATTGCTTCCATCAGAATAC
>JAZQNI010000060.1:0-32237 GCA_045627265.1 Candidatus Cryptobacteroides sp. | reverse complement strand
ATGCCGGCCGAACCGTTGAGCAGCAGCAGCGGGAGCTTGGTCGGGAGGACCGTAGGCTCTTCGATGGAGTCATCGAAGTTCAACTGCATGTCGACGGTGTCTTTCTCGATGTCGGAAAGCACGTCGTCCGCCATCTTTGCGAGTTTCGCTTCTGTGTATCGCATGGCGGCGACAGGGTCACCGTCCATCGAACCGAAGTTTCCCTGGCCGAAGATGAGAGGGTAGCGCTGGTTCCAGTTCTGTGCAAGTCTGGCCATTGCGTCATATACGCTGGAGTCGCCGTGAGGATGGAACTTTCCGAGCACCTCACCAACGATTCTCGCTGATTTCTTCGTCTGCCCCGAATAGCTGAGACCGAGACCGTCCATTCCGAAAAGCACTCTTCTCTGGACAGGCTTGAGGCCGTCCCTGACGTCCGGCAGAGCTCTTGAAACGATCACGGACATTGAATAGTCAATGTAGGCTGTCCTCATCTCGTGGTCGATTTCCACCGGTTCGATGAGTCCGTGCACCGTTTCATTCATAATCTCTTCACTCATATCAGAAATAATTTTCTCTTTAGTTTATAAACACGCAAATTTAACAAAAATTCCCGATAATTTTATATTTTTGTGCATATAAAATAAAGTCAATTTCACCCCGGAACGGTAAATGGAAATCAGGATTTCATCAGACCTCAGCAGGATATTGCAGTATGCGCGCGATGAAGCGATGCGTACCGGATATCTTGCCATCGATGCTGACCATCTGATGCTCGGCATACTCAGGCACCGTGCCAATGATGCATGCCGTGTCCTCTCCAGCCTCAGCCTGGATCCTGACGAGATGAAGAGCTGGATAGATGCCAGGATCTTCAGGAGCAGCAGCATACCGTTCAGCGCACTGGAGGATCTCTCTGTCTCGCGTGTGGCTCAGAACGTGATCAGCATGTCCGCGCTCGAGGCATTGAAGGCCGGGGCCGGCGAAGTGCTGCCTTGCCATCTGCTGCTGGCCTTGAGCCGTTCTGCCGGCACGGCGACGGCCGAATACCTGACCGGACGTTCCGTCACCACGGAGAAGCTTTACGCAGGCCTTGATACCGGCATTCCGGAAAGGACGTCTTCCGCTCCGCTATCAAAAGATTCGAAGGAGACCGCCAGCGCCGCTGCCCGGATGACTTCGATGATCCTGATCTCGAAACCTTCGTCTCACAAAATAACAAGCTAGCCACATGAAACACTTGTCAACTGCAATCCTGACGGCGGCAATCTGTCTGCAGTCTTCCGGCTTGTCTGCATCCGGGGCCGCCCCTGTCAAGGCCGATGCTACATTCTTGTTCGCACACAGGGATACTTGCGACCTTTTTCTGGATGTCTATCATCCTGCCGAAGGTGCGGAGACCAGCATTGACGGCAAGGAGAAACCGACCATCCTCTTCGTGTTCGGCGGCGGATTCAAGAACGGCGAGCGTGACGATGAATCGTATCTGCCGTGGTACAAGATGCTGACCGATGACGGATTCCGGGTCGTGGCCATAGATTACCGTCTCGGGCTGAAAGGGGCTTCGAAGGTGGGTCTTGGACAGGCTTCCCTTGTTGAAAAAGCTATCGGGATTGCGGTTGAAGACCTGTATTCTGCGACTTTGTTCCTGCTTGAGAATGCCGACAAGACCTGTGTCGATCCTTCGAATATCGTGCTTGCCGGTTCGTCTGCCGGCGCCATTACCGTCATGCAGGGCGAATGGGAGCTGTGCAACCGCAGCGGACGTGCCCGTGTGCTGCCGGAAGGATTCGACTATGTCGGTGTGATGTCATTCGCCGGAGCGATCTATTCCAAGCAGGGGCGGATCCGCTATGACAGGGAGCCGTGTCCGACTCTGATGCTTCACGGTACGGCCGACAAGGTGGTGAATTACAAGCAGATATGGTTCTTCAACCTGCGTTTTGCAGGAACTGATGTCGTGACAAGGTCATTCCGCAGGGGTGGCTACAACTACGATACTTTCCGCTTCAAGGACAGGATGCACGAAATCGCGGAGACGATGTGCTCCTGCTATGAGGAGGAGATGCGTTTCATCAAGGAAAATGTGATGGAGGGTCACAAGGTCGTGATAGATGCGACAGTCGACGACCCGACCATACCGGTTCCGGAATGGGCCAGAAACATGAAAGGCAGAAAGGAACTTTATGGCTCCAAGGACTGATTCTCCGTATTCTTGCGGTCGAAAGCCTTGACAATCTTCGATACGAGTGGGTGCCTGACGATGTCGTCGTTGGTAAATCTGATTACCTTGATACCCTTGATGTCCTCAAGCATGGAGATGCCCCTGAGCAGGCCTGAGTCCTCCTTGCGTGGAAGGTCCACCTGGCTGGCGTCGCCCGTGACGATGAATTTTGCGTTACATCCCATTCTGGTGAGGAACATCTTCAACTGACCGAGATTGGTGTTCTGAGCCTCGTCCAGTATGACGCATGCCCTGTCAAGCGTGCGGCCTCGCATATATGCCAGCGGCGCAATCTGGATTGTTCCCTCCGCGATGAAATCCTGGAGTTTCTTGGACGGTATCATGTCTCCGAGAGCATCGTACAGCGGCTGGAGATACGGGTCGAGCTTATCCTTCAAGTCTCCGGGGAGGAATCCCAGCCTTTCTCCGGCCTCGACCGCCGGTCTGGTGAGTATGATTCTTTTGATTTCGCGGTTCTTGAGGGCCCTGACCGCCAGGGCGATGGCGATGTAGGTCTTGCCTGTTCCGGCCGGCCCGAGAGCGAACACCAGGTCGTTCTCGAAATAAGCTTTGACCATCTCCTGCTGGTTGTGGTTCCTCGCCCTGATGGCCTTCCCGTCGGTGCTGTGCACGATGACGGCATCCCCGGTCTTGAAATTGTCCGCCGATGTCTCGCCGTCAAAGAGATCCTCGACATCGAACACCGTCAGGTTCATCTTGTGGTGGCGGCGGTCCACGAGTTCGTTGAATTTTGCTTCAAATTCCTCGATTACGCTATCCTGTCCGTCCAGGATGATGTCAGTGCCTCGTGCAATCACCTTGAGCGAAGGAAAATATGAACAGAATTCTTCCAGAATCTTGTTCCCCACGCCATAAATCTCCACCGGGTCGATGGCTTCCAGTCTGATGGTCTTTCTCATATCGAAGACAAATATAAGAATCTGTTTTGAAATTGGATGAAAACACGGATTATTATTAAATTTGCAAGTTGAGACAATTTGTGAGTGTATGAAAAAGAACTGCGTCATACTGCTTCTGGCCTTAATGGCGCTTCTCGTTTCCTCCTGCGACTTTGCGCGGAAGGTGGCGGGAAGACCGACATCGGCTGAAATCGCCGCAAAACTTGATTCATTGACAGTGGTGGAAGCTCTTGAGGCTGCCAGAGCTGACTCCGTTGCGGCCGTGCGCCGTCACGAAGCGGATTCAGCCGCAGCCGTGGCGTATTTCGCGGAGAGCGGCATCAGGTTTGTGGATGCTTCCACGCTTCGTGGATTGGCTGTGAAGGATGCAGCATTCAAGTACTGCGTGGTGCTTGGAGGCTTCTCCCAGAAGGAGAATGCTGAAGCTTTTGCCGGAAAACTCAGTTCTGCCGGCTGTGCCCCTGTCACCTTGTCATACAGTTACGGCACGACTATTGTCGGAGCATGCCCTACGGATAACATCATAGAACTTCGTGCTTGTCACCAGAAGCTCCAGACCGAGCCTTTCTGGTCGGCAGACGCCTGGGTTCTGGTCAATTCTGAGAGCAAATGAAAAAGATTCTGACATTGTTGCTGTTCTTCGGACTGCCCCTGTACGGACAGTTCAAGACCCCTGCTTACTCGAGCCTTGACGATTCTGAGACCGTACGGGCGTTCAAGGAGCACATATCGTACATTTCTTCACCGTCTATGCAGGGCCGTGCAGCCGGGTCTGAAGGCGAACTCGAAACAGCCAGGTATGTGGCCGACGTGCTTGACGGCTATGGTGTGGACCTGCTCTGCGATGCTGACGGCGATCTTTTCGGCATGAAACAGGAGTCCGGAGACACTCTGCGTTCCAGGAACGTGGTCGGCTTCATCTCCGGCTATGATCCGGGTCTGAAAGACAAATATGTGGTGATAGGCGCCAGGATGGACAATCTCGGCACGATGCCTGTTACGATAGATGGCGAGAAACAGACATTTATACTGAACGGTGCCAACGGAAACGCCTCGGGCGTGGCGATGTTGCTGGAACTGGCCAAGATGCTGAAGACCAACTCGCTGCTGCTCAGACGCTCCGTGCTGCTGGTCGGATTCGGCTCGTCCACCCAGTCGTTCGCGGGAGCATGGTACTTCCTCAACCGCTCGTTCGCCGACGTTCCTAACATCGAGGCAATGATAGACCTGGATGTCCTGGGTACCGGCGACAATGGCTTCTATGCATATTCGTTCTCGAATCCGGATATGAACATAATAGCAGAGACACTTGCGAAGACTTTGCAGCCTGTGACTCCGAAACTGACGGCCGAGCAGCCGTTCCCTTCGGATCAGATAGCCTTCTACGACAAGGAGATTCCTTCGATCCTGTTCACTACCGGCCGTTTCCCGGAGTATCAGACACACAAGGATACGGAGGATATAATCCAGTATGAGACGATGGAGAAGGAGCTGGAGTACATCTACAATTACTCCGTTTCGCTGATCAACGGCCCGAAGCCTATCTTCAATGTCGAGGCGGAGACCCGCAGGCGCGCCGCTTCCGAGGGCAATGGCGCCATCCCATATTACGATTGTGACTACAAGCCGTCTTTTCTTGGAAGCACGGATCCTCGTGTGTTCCTCGAGAAATGGGTGTACCAGTATCTCAAATATCCTCAGTCCGCGATCCGCGACGGTATCCAGGGCAAGGTGCTGGTGGATTTCGTGATAAACGAGAGCGGCAAGGTCACGGACGTCAAGGTACTCAAGGGAGTGGATCCTGAGCTGGATGACGAAGCCGTCAGGGTAGTAAGCGCGTCCCCGGCGTGGAGACCAGGATACGTGAAGGGAAAGAAGGTCAGGACAGAGATGTCCCTGTATATAGAATTCAGATTGGAAAAGAAAAATAAAAGATAGATTCTATGGATTACGATTTCAAAGCGATTGAAAGCAAATGGCAGGCTTATTGGGCCGAAAACGGTACATTCAAGGCGGAAATAGATCCGTCAAGACCGAAGTATTTCGTTCTTGACATGTTCCCTTATCCATCAGGTGCGGGACTTCATGTCGGACATCCTCTCGGATACATTGCCAGCGACATATTCTCGAGATACAAGAGACTCAAGGGATTCAATGTCCTTCACCCTATGGGCTACGATGCTTTCGGCCTTCCTGCAGAGCAGTATGCCATCCAGACAGGCCAGCATCCGGAAGTCACCACTGTCAAGAACATCAACCGCTATCGTGAGCAGCTGGACAGGATAGGCTTCTCATATGACTGGAACAGGGAAGTGCGCACTTGCGACCCTAAGTTCTACAAGTGGACGCAGTGGGCGTTCCTCAAGATGTTCGACAGCTGGTATGACCCGGAGCAGGACAAGGCCCGCCCTATCAGCGAACTGGTGGCCAAGTTGGAGACGACAGGTTATGGCGATGTCAGCGCGGAGCAGTGGAACAACGCTGACGAGAAGGAGAAAGCTTCAATCCTGATGAACTGGAGGATAGCCTATCAGGGCGAGACTTCGGTCAACTGGTGTGAGGGTCTCGGCACCGTGCTCGCCAATGATGAAGTCAAGGACGGATTGTCAGTCAGAGGCGGTTTCCCAGTCGAACAGAAGAAGATGACACAGTGGCAGCTGCGCGTGTCTGCGTACGCCGGCAGGCTTCTGGATTCTCTTGACAGCCTTGAGTGGACTGATTCCCTCAAGGAGATGCAGCGCAACTGGATCGGCAAGTCCCAGGGAACCGAGATGGTGTTCGACACCATCTGCGACGGTCGCAAGAAGCCGGTGACCATCTTCACAACCCGCGCGGATACCGTTTTCGGAGTGACTTTCATGGTGCTTGCACCTGAAAGCGATCTCGTGCCTGAACTCACATCCGAGGCTCAGAAACCGGCCGTCGAGGCATATATCAAAGAAGTCAAGAAGAAGACTGAGAGAGAGCGTATCTCCGAGACCAAGACCGTCACGGGCGTATTCTCCGGAGCCTATGGCATCAATCCTTTGACTGGGGAGCAGATTCCGGTATGGATTTCCGAGTATGTCCTTGCCGGATACGGCACGGGAGCGATCATGGCAGTTCCGGCACATGACAGCAGGGACTATGCGTTTGCCAAGAAATTCGATCTTCCAATCATTCCGCTCATAGAAGGATGCGACGTGTCAGAACAAAGCTTCGATGCCAAGGAAGGCAAGATGTGCAACTCAGGCTTCCTCAATGGAATGGAGGTAAAGGAGGCCATCGAGGCAGCCAAGGACTATGTCGAGGCCCATGGACTCGGCCATCGCAAGACCAATTACCGTCTGCGTGACGCCATATTCTCCCGCCAGCGTTATTGGGGAGAGCCGTTCCCGATCTACTACAAGGATGGTGTGGCGACTCCGGTCCCGGAGGAAGAACTTCCGCTGACCTTGCCTGAAATCGAGTCATACAAGCCGACAGGTGAGGCTCCTCTTGCACGGGCGAAGGACTGGACATATAAGGGCTATCCGCTCGAGACCAGCACGATGCCTGGATTCGCTGGATCCAGCGCCTATTACCTCAGATATATGGGTCCTCACAATGATGAGGCTCTCGTCAGCAAGGAGGCGGATGAATACTGGCGCAATGTCGATCTCTACATAGGCGGTACAGAGCACGCCACAGGTCACTTGATCTATTCACGCTTCTGGAACAAGTTCCTCTATGACCTCGGGTATGTGTGTGAGGACGAGCCGTTCCGCAAACTCGTTAACCAGGGCATGATCCAGGGACGTTCCAATTTCGTGTACAGAGTACAGGGTACCAATACTTTCGTCTCATCCGGCCTGAAGTCCGGATATCAGACGACAGAAATCCATGTCGACATCAATCTCGTGCGGAACGACAGGCTTGATCTCGACGGTTTCCGCGCCTGGAGGCCGGAATTCGCGGATGCGGAGTTCATCCTCGAGAATGGAGAATATGTTTGTGGATGGGCTGTCGAGAAGATGAGCAAGAGTATGTTCAATGTTGTCAACCCTGATGATATCTGCGATACGTATGGTGCTGATACCCTGAGACTTTATGAGATGTTCCTCGGCCCTCTCGAGCAGTCGAAACCTTGGGATACAAAGGGCATCGACGGTGTCAACAGATTCCTCAAGAAATTCTGGAGATTCTTCTATGACAAGGATCAGTTCATCGTATCTGACAGGAAGGCCACGCCGGAAGAACTCAAGGCTCTTCACAAGCTCATAGGCAAGGAGCAGGCCGATATCGAGGCATTCTCATACAATACAACCATCAGCGCGTTCATGATTGCATTGAACGACCTGTCCGCACTTAAATGTGACAGCCGTGAGGTGCTCGAACCGCTCGTCATACTGCTGTCTCCTTTCGCTCCTCACATAACTGAAGAGCTCTGGCATGCCCTCGGACATGAGGGAAGTGTGGCCGATGCCGTTTTCCCTGAGTATGTCGAGGCATACACGGTGGAGAACAACTGCACATATGCTGTTTCATTCAATGGAAAGACAAGGTTCACCATGGATCTGCCTAAGAGCATGTCCCGCGAAGATGTCGAGGCTTCGGCGAGGGCTAACGAGCTTACGGCGAAATATGTCGGAGACCAGTCGATTGTCAAGGTGATTGTCGTTCCAGGGAAGATAGTCAATATCGTCATCAAATGAGGCGGGTGGTTTTGAAAGATATCAGGGACTACCTGATAATGACCTTCGCCTGTCTTCTGTTTGCCGTTGCCTGGGAAGGCTTCCTCATACCAAACGAGATTTCCAGCGGTGGGTTCATGGGTATATCCACCGTCATACAGTATGCGACCGGAGGCGTTTTGAAGGCATCCACGGTATATATGGTGGGCAACATCTTCCTGTTGTTGTTTGCCTTTGCCGTGATGGGCTTTTCCTTCGGCTTCAAGACGATTTACTGCATTCTGATGACGACCGTGCTCATGTCCCTCGTAGGGCAGTGGGACTGGATACATGCTGTCGAGGGTCACTTCTTCTATGTCCAGGACCGGCTTCTGATACCGTTCATCGCAGGTGCGATCGAGGGAATCGCTCTCGGAATCATCTTCAAGCTGGATGGAAGCACGGGAGGACTGGATATAATCGCCTTGTTTGTGAGCAGGTATTGGCCGATTTCGACCGGGCGTTTTTTCATGATCTGCGATTCCGTGATCATAACATCGATCCTTTTCCTCCCGGACCGGGCGTTCGGTGATATGGTTTACGGATACATAGCCATGATTTGCTCGTCTTTGATGATCGATTTCATCACCTTGGGTGCCAAGCAGACCGTCCAGCTGCTTGTGTTCTCCGAGCATTACGAACAGATTGCCGACCATATAATCAATGATATGGACCGTGGCGTGACTGTGCTTCGTGCTCAAGGATGGTACACCAAACAGGACAAGAATGTCCTGCTCATCCTGATGAGGAAAAAGGAACTCGGCACCATCACGAAGCACATCAAGCAGGTCGATCCACATGCCTTCCTGTCCGTTTCGCAGGCCAGCAGCGTGTACGGCGAAGGTTTCGAGGAGATCAAGACCGGAATAGAAAAACAAAATAACAAGCAAAATGCAATGGAAAGACAATAAGGTCCTCGTGTTCTTGAAGGAGTACCTTCTCATAACATTGGGCATCTTGATCTACGTGGTCGGATGGACTTTGTTCCTGATTCCGAACAACCTCATCGGTGGTGGTGTGACCGGTATTTCGTCGATTGTCCAGTATGCGTCCGGAGGCGTCATCAAGATTGGTTACACCTATTTTGCCCTCAATGTCATACTGCTTATCGCAGCTCTTTTCACCTTGGGCAAATCTTTCGGCGCCAAGTCGGTCTACGCCATCTTGCTGGCTTCCGTGGGGCTCAACGTGTTCCAGGGTATCATGCCCGTCGAACTTATCCAGGCCCTTTCGCTTGACAACGGCAAGCTTATGAGCACTATAATGGGTGGAATATTGACAGGAGTCGGAGTGGGAATGTCCATATCCCAGGGCGGCAGCACGGGAGGCACTGACATCATCGCGTTGATCGTGAACAAGTACCGCAATGTGTCTCCGGGCCGGATGATACTTTCCTGTGATGTCGTGATCATCCTGTCCTCACTGCTTGTGCCATCCTATACGGCGTCCGGCGAACTCATGCCATATACGGATAAGATTACAACCGTGGTGTATGGCTTGATTCTCATTACAATATGTGGTACTGTGGTGGATATGTATCTTTCCGGTTCCCGCCAGTCGGTCCAGTTGTTCATCTTCTCCAAGAAGTATGCGGAAATCGCCGACGCCATCACTCATGACCTTCATCGTGGTGTGACCGTACTTGATGGAGAGGGCTGGTATACGAAACAGGAGTCTCATGTGCTTATCGTGATGTCCCGCAAGACCGATCTCAATCTTCTGCTTCGCACGATAAAGGCGATAGATCCCAAGGCCTTTCTGTCCGTGTCATCGGTCACTGGAGTCTATGGTCAGGGATTTGATTCCATCAAGGGAGCGAAGACCAAAAAAAAGGATTAATTCTTTAAAAATACATATAAAAAGACTGTTTGTCAGCGCGAGAGTGAAGACCCTCGCGTTTTTTTTGTCTAACTTGAAAAGAAAAAAATGAAAAACTATTATCAAAAAACAATTGCCATGGCCGTTCTGGTCGTGATTGACGTCGTGTTTTATTTTTTGTTTGAGAAATTCTCTCTTTCTGTAGTCCTGCTTTTGGCAGAATGCCTCGCCACCGCTTCGGCTGTATATATGGCGGACCCGGCCTGTCCGAAGAATGATGGTCCCGGTTGTCTTGAGGAGGATAATGTTGTACCGGATCCAGATTCGGCGATGCTGCGAGTGTCCGATGCCAAAGGGTATGACATCTATCTCAGGGCGGTGAAGTGCATGGAGGAGAGGAGACCGTATCTGGATGACAAACTGGATCTCGATCATTTCTCACGGGAGATTTATTCCAACAAAGTATATGTCTCCCGCAACATAAACCATTATTCCGGCATGAATTTCTGCCAGTTTGTCAATTACTACAGGGTGAATTATGCCGCCAGCCTGATGGAGAAGGATCCATATCTGAAGATGGAGGAAGTCGCGCAGATGTCCGGCTTCCATTCTACGGTATCCTTCAACATGGCTTTCCGCTTGTTCAAGGAAAAGACTCCTACCGAGTGGCTCCGGGAATATCTGGACAGCGGACGCCCTTCCATGAGTCCGGAACAGGAGCAGTGATGTCCATTTCCGTTTTCTTGACAGGGTGGATGAACTTGACGTTCCTTGAGTGAAGGCAGATGCCTCCGTCGCGGTTTGATCGTGGCGCTCCGTATTTCAAGTCTCCCTTGATGGGACACCCCATGCCTGTCAGCTGGCAACTGATCTGATGATGCCTTACTGTAAGCAGCTCTACCTCTATGAGGTGGTATCTGTCAGTGTCGTGCAGGAATCTGTAGTTCAGTCTGGCGAGTTTTGCTTCAGGATGCCCTGCCGGTTTCACGGCAGGGTCTCCATGTATGATGTAGGATTTGTTCTGCTTCTCGTTCCTGACCATCCAGTCCTGCAGGGATCCTTCTGCTTTTTCGGGCTTGGCACAGCAAAGTGCCCAATAAGTCTTGTGCACTTCTCCTTTCCGGAACATTTCGGTGAGGCGCTCGAGAGCTTTTGACGTCTTGGCAAGGATGGTGATGCCACTGACAGGTCTGTCGAGCCGATGCGGGATGCCCATGAACACTTTGCCGGGTTTGCCGTCACGTTGTGCGATGAATGCCTTGTAGGTCTCTGCCAGGCATTCATCTCCTGTCTTGTCCCCCTGGACGATATCCCCGACATCCTTGTTCACCACCAGGATATGGTTGTCTTCGAACAATATCCTCCTCTGGAGTTCATCGAACTCTTCTTTGCCCAGATTTCTATATTCCATTGTGCCCGAATTCAAATCTCGGGGTAAAGATATGAATAAAATACATGTTTTTCACTGACATTTTGGCAGAAATGCTTTGTGGCACGGCTTTGGATATATTTTTCTGCGTCGCTTTTGCGGGATTATCCCGCGGCGGAAAATTGATAACAAATAAAACAGAACGATATTATGGGAAAAATCATCGGAATTGACCTTGGAACCACCAACTCTTGCGTGGCCGTCATGGAAGGCAACCAGCCTACCGTCATCATCAACAACGAAGGTGAGCGCACGACTCCTTCCGTAGTCGCTTTCACAGAAGGCGGAGAAAGGAAGATCGGCAATCCTGCCAAGCGTCAGGCCATCACCAATCCAAACAACACCATCTTCTCCATCAAGAGATTCATGGGCGAGACCTATGACCGCGTCTCTAAGGAGATCTCCCGCATGCCATACAAGGTTGCCTGCGGCGACAACAACACTCCGCGAGTCGACATCAACGGCCGTCTCTACAGCCCTCAGGAGATTTCTGCAATCATCCTTCAGAAAATGAAGAAAACGGCTGAGGATTATCTCCGTCAGGAGGTTACCGAGGCTGTGATCACAGTCCCTGCATACTTCTCCGACTCTCAGCGCCAGGCCACCAAGGAGGCCGGCAAGATCGCCGGACTTGACGTGAAACGTATCATCAACGAGCCAACCGCAGCGGCGCTCGCATACGGCCTTGACAAGAAGAACAAGAACATGAAGGTCGCAGTCTATGACCTCGGCGGCGGTACCTTCGATATCTCCATCCTTGAACTCGGAGACGGTGTGTTCGAAGTCAAGTCAACCAACGGTGACACCCATCTCGGAGGTGATGATTTCGACCAGGTCATCATCGACTGGCTCGCCGGCGAATTCGCCAACGAAAACCATGGCATCGACCTCAAGAAGGACCCTATGGCACTCCAGCGTCTCAAGGAGGCTGCCGAGAAAGCCAAGATCGAACTCTCAAACCAGACATCTGCGGAGATCAACCTCCCTTACATCATGCCTGTCGACGGCATCCCTAAGCACCTTGTCAAGACCCTTTCCAGAGCCAAGTTCGAGATGCTCTGCGACGAGCTCTTCCAGAGAAGCATCGAGCCATGCCGCAAGGCCCTCGCAGATGCTCGCCTGAGCACTTCCGACATTGACGAAGTCCTGCTCGTCGGCGGATCCACCCGTATCCCTAAGATTCAGGAACTCGTCAAGAACTTCTTCGGCAAGGAACCTAACAAGAGCGTGAATCCGGATGAGGTTGTCGCAATCGGCGCTTCAATCCAGGGCGGTGTGCTCGCTGGTGACGTGAAGGATGTCCTTCTTCTTGACGTGACACCTCTTTCACTTGGTATCGAGACCCTCGGTGGCGTGATGACCAAGCTCATCGAGTCCAATACGACAATCCCGGCCAAGAAATCGCAGATATTCTCTACTGCGGCCGACAACCAGCCGTCAGTCGAAATCCGGGTACTTCAGGGAGAACGCCCTATGGCCAAGGACAACAAGCAGATCGGAGTATTCCATCTTGACGGCATCACTCCAGCCCCTAGGGGAATTCCTCAGATCGAGGTCTCATTCGACATCGACGCAAACGGTATCCTCAAGGTGTCAGCATTGGACAAGGCCACAGGCAAAGAACAGAACATCCGCATCGAGGCATCTTCAGGTCTCAGCGATGATGAGATCCAGAGGATGAGGGATGAGGCCAAGGCCAACGAGGCTGCTGACAAGGCAGAGAAGGAGAGAGTAGAGAAGGTCAACAACGGAGATGCTCTCTGCTTCCAGGTCGAGAAATTCCT
Source organism: Candidatus Cryptobacteroides sp. (assembly GCA_045627265.1). Lineage (GTDB taxonomy): Bacteria > Bacteroidota > Bacteroidia > Bacteroidales > UBA932 > Cryptobacteroides. The sequence continues at coordinate 19,392 of JAZQNI010000060.1, read as the reverse complement.
CAAGGAGAACGGAGACAAGATTCCTGCCGACAAGAAGTCTGCCATCGACGGCCCTCTCGCATCTCTCAAGGAGGCGGTGAAGAACCAGAATATCGCCGATATCGACAGGTACACGGAGGAGATCAACAAGGTCATGAGCGACTTGTACCAGAATATGAATGGCGCACAGGGAGGCCCTCAGGCTGGACCGGAAGGCCCTCAGTACGGCCCTCAGGGTGGCCCTCAGGGACCAGAAGCGCCTGATGAGCAGTAAAATTGACGGACAATTCTTATACTTGGTGGCTGGAAGTTCTTTCAGCCACCTTTTTTTTGTATATTAGCGCGATTTTGAAAAGACCATATAATTCTATTTGAATATGAGTAAGATTATCGTCGCAGGCAGTTCCAACATTGACATGAATGTGTTCATCAAATCTCTTCCTAGACCTGGGGAGACTATCGGAGGAGGACGTTTCCTGCAGGCGAATGGCGGCAAGGGCGCAAACCAGGCTGTTGCTGCCGGCAGGCTTGGCGGTGATGTGATGTTCCTGACCTGTGTCGGTGACGACATGAACGGCCATATGCTGGAGAAGCAGTTCCAGGCAGATGGGATCGACACCTCAAATATGAAGTTCACATCGTCGGCCGCTACAGGTACGGCGCTCATATTCATCGCGGAAGACGGTGAAAACTGCATCGCTGTCGCTTCTGGTGCGAATGATGAACTTATGCCTGAGGATATGGATGCTGCGGAGAACCTGTTCGATGATGCTGAATATCTTCTTGTCCAGATGGAGATCCCGTCGGCGACCATTGACCGCGCGATAGATATCGCATACAAGAAAGGTGTGAAAGTTGTGCTCAACCCGGCTCCGATGCGCGAGTTGTCCTGCGAGACTTTGTCCAAGCTCTTCCTGATCACTCCAAATGAGACCGAGGCGGAGAAACTGACCGGCATTACGATCAACTCCGTGTCAGATGCCGAATATGCCGCCGATGAACTTATGGCAAGGGGTGTGCGGAACGTGATAATCACACTCGGAAGCACCGGGTCTCTTGTCTGCGACAGTCAGACGAAGACGGTTGTACCGGCCAGAAAAGTCGAGGCGGTGGACACCGTCGGCGCCGGAGACGTGTATAACGGGGCTCTTGTAACCTCTCTGGCTGAAGGAAATTCCCTTTATGAAGCCGCCAGGTTTGCGACTATGGCATCATCTATTGCTGTGACCAGGCCTGGAGCCCAGACGGGCGTACCATACAGGGCAGAGGTCGACGAATTGATGAAATAATTTAATACTGAAATAAATGCGAATACTCAGACGTAGGACTTTGGCCCTATGTGCCGCACTGCTTTTTTGCACCCTCGCCACGACGGGTGCAAAAAGTGTTTTTGTAGGGAAGGGTGATTGGGTGACACCTGAGGTGTCCAGCCGCAACAGAGTCCCTATGACTTCCTGGTTCGGGACCGACGGACCTGTCATGTCCCTGGATGGAGTCTGGAAATTCAGACTGTCGGATTCTCCGGAAGTGAGGATGCCTGATTTCTTCAAGGCATCTTTCGACGATTCTTCGTGGAATGATATTCCGGTTCCGGGCATGTGGGAGATGCTGGGTTATTTCGATCCGGTATATCAGAACTATGGCTTCCCATGGAAAGATATGGGAGTACGTGTCGCTCCTCCATTCGTTCCGGATGAAGGCAATTATGTCGGCAGGTACCGCAGACATTTCGTGATAGACGGGAAGTGGTCCGGCAAGACCATTTTCCTGCATATAGGATCCGCTACCTCCAATGTAGGTGTGTGGGTCAATGGCAAAGAGGTCGGATATAGCGAAGACAGTAAACTTGAGGCGTGCTTCGACATCACTCCTTTTGTACATCAGGGTGACAATGTCATAGCCCTGGAAGTGTACAGATGGTGTGATGGCACTTACCTTGAGGATCAGGACTGCTGGAGGATGAGCGGACTTGCCCGTGAGGTCTACATCACCGGCCGTCCGAAGAAAAGGTTGGAGGACATACGTGTCGTGGCACGCTCCGACGGCTCATATTCCATCGATGCAACCTTGTCCAAAGGAGTGAAATCGGTCAAATACGTGATCTCCAGAAAAGGGATGGAGGATATCGAGATCAAATCATATGACGGCAAAGCATCCGGACTTGTCAAGAATCCCGCCCTTTGGAGCGCAGAACAGCCGAATCTCTATCATCTGGATGCATTTGTATATGCGGGTTCCAACGTCACTGAGACGGTGAGCCTGGATTTCGGTTTCCGTGATGTCATTGTCAGTGACGGACAACTGCTGGTCAACGGCATGCCTGTGCTGATCAAGGGAGTTAACCGTCACGAGTTCAGCGAAGACAAAGGATTTGTGGTGACCATGGATGATATGTTGAAGGACATACGTCTGATGAAAGAGCTGAACATCAATACTGTCCGTACCTGCCACTATCCTGACGATCCGAGATGGTATGACCTCTGCGATAGGTATGGTCTTTACGTAATAGATGAGGCGGATGTCGAATCTCATGGAATGGGATACGAAGAGAAGTCACTGTCAAGGAATCCTCGTTACGAGGCAGAACATCTGGAACGCATATCCAGAATGGTCAAAAGAGATGTGAACCATCCGTCCGTCATAATCTGGAGCCTCGGCAATGAGGCGGGATATGCTCCTGTTTTCGACAAGGCCCACGATATGGTCAGGCTGATGGATCCGACCCGTCCGGTACAATACGAAAGAGCGCTTGGCGGCTATGCTACTGACATATACTGCCCGATGTACACCAGCGTGGACGGATGCGAGGCCTATCTCGAAGGTAATCCGACCAAGCCTCTGATCCTCTGCGAGTATGCCCATTCCCGTGGCAACTGCATGGGAGGCCTTTCAGATTATTGGGCGCTTGTACGCAGGTATTCCATGTTCCAGGGCGGCTGCATCTGGGATTTTGCAGATCAGACCCTGTATCGTACAGACAGTGAAGGCAACAGACACTCGATCGTGGGCGGCGATCTGAAGTATGACGATAAGGAGAGAAACTTCTGTGGCAACTGCGAAGGGGTGTTGGCCGCTGACCGAACCTTTCATTCACATGCATATGAGGTGGCGTATCAGTATCGCCCTCTCCTCACATACGCGACCCCTGATGATGTCGGCTTTGGCAGTATCAAGGTGTTTAATGAAAACTTCTTCAAGGGCACGGAGAATTACCGCATGGAGTGGGAACTCGTTGCAGATGGCGAAGTTATCAGGTCCGGCAGTGTGGACGATTTCGACATAGCCCCGCAGCAGACAGGGAGCTTTGAACTCGGCTTCAATGCCTATGACTTGGTACAGGAGTGTGATATTTACTTGACTGTCAGATATTTCCTTAAAGAAAGGGAAGGTCTTCTGGATGCCGGATTCGAGGTTGCCCATGATCAGATACTTGTCAATGAGGGGACTCCGAAGTTCATATTCAAGGGCGGCAACACTTATGTCGATGAGTACGGCAGGGATCTTGTGTTCACTGGTAAGACTCCGGACGGACGTGCGTGGAAAATTTCATTCGACGAGAATACCGGTGCCTTGACTGAATATGTCGTGGGCAAGCAGAGTTTCATTTCCGAGCCGATGATGCCGTGTTTCGGACGTCCGCTCACCGAGAAGGATTTACGCATGGTGCGCAAATCTGGAGGCTGGCTTTATCCTGAATTCAGGTTCAAGTCGATCGGCCTTTACCCTGGCTGCAAGTTGCGCGTTGTGTACGACGTGGTCGATTTGGGTGAAGTCGAGATGATATACTATGTCAACGCAGATGCGTGCATCGAGGTAGAGGAGCGTCTCCGTAATCTCAAGACGGATGCGGATCTCTTCCGTGTCGGGATGGAACTGGCAATGCCGGACGAATACTCCATGGTGACATTCTATGGCAAAGGCCCGTTCGCCAATTATGAAGACCGTTCGGCTGCGGCCGTGATGGGCATATACAGACAACGTGTGGCTGACCAGTATGATTGGTCATATCCTCGTCCTCAGGAGAGCGCCAACCATTCAGGATTGCGCTACATAAAGGTGGTGGATGCTTTCGGCAAAGGTCTTGAATTTGCTTCCAAGGATAAGTTCTCAGCTTCTGTCATGCCTTTCCCTCGCCGTGATATCGACATGTCCAACGGCAAGTATCAGCATTCCGATGAGGTGCGTGCCGATATGGAAAGCGGGAAATGGGACAAGACCTATGTCAATGTTGATCTGCGTCAGCAGGGCATAGGTGAACGCCGGGCGTGGAGCGGAGCCAATATGGACAAGTACTCTTTGCCGGCCGGAGAATACGAGTTCAAGTTTGTGATCAGACCTCTGTACTGATTACATCATCAAAGATGAAACGTCACGTCCTTCGGACAGGGCCTGGCGTATTTCTGTTGAAGAAATGTTGACCAGAGGATGGTCGATGACCTGGATGCGGTATGGGGCTCCTGCGTTGTTGGTCGTGAGTTCCCTGCAGATGGCGTCCAGGTCGAATCCGTCTCTCGGATAGACGATGACTCCATATTCTCGCAGGATGCGCTCGAAATCGCGCCATTTGCAGAATGAAGCCAGGTTGTCAGCCCCTATCACGAGGGTGAAGTCGTTGTCCGGTTCTCTCTGTTTCAACGCGTCCAGGGTCTTGATCGTGTACTGCGGAGGGGTCATCGAGAGCTCGATGCTGTCCACCCAGACATTCAGATCCGGATGTCTTTTTACCGCCTCTATCGCCGCTTTGTATCTGTCCCGGGCACTGAGGTTGTTGGATGAGTCCTTGAACGGGCTTTGCGGAGAAACCACCAGGTAGGTCCAGTCGAACTCTTCGCTGGACGAGATGTACTCCAGAATGGCCTGGTGTCCGATATGAAGCGGGTTGAAACTCCCGGAATAGACGGCTATCTTCATTGCTCTTTGTTGAAAAAACAAGGGCGGCCTTGTTTCCGGCCGCCCTTTGTATCTGGCGGGAATGCGTCTGCCGCAGCCCCTTGTATCCGATTATTCAGCCTTTCCGTCTGAACCGAGTACGTTGATGATCTTGTGCATGTAGAGCTTCTTCATCTCGTCGCGGGCAGGTCCGAGGTATTTGCGTGGGTCGAACTCACCTGGCTTGTCTGTGAAGACCTTGCGGACAGCTGCGGTCATTGCGAGACGTGAGTCTGAATCGATGTTGATCTTGCAGACTGCGCTCTTTGAAGCCTCGCGGAGCTGCTCCTCAGGAATACCTACTGCATCTGGAAGCTTTCCACCGTGGGTGTTGATGATGTCAACATACTCCTGTGGAACTGAAGAAGATCCGTGGAGAACGATAGGGAATCCAGGAAGTTTCTTCTCAACCTCGTGGAGAACGTCGAATGCGAGTGGCGGAGGGACCAGGCGTCCGGTCTCAGGATCGCGCTGGCACTGCTCCGGCTTGAACTTGTATGCACCGTGGCTTGTACCGATGGAGATGGCGAGGGAGTCGCAGCCGCTCTTTGTAGCGAACTCGATAACTTCCTCAGGTTTTGTATAGTGTGATTCCTCTGCACAAACGTCGTCTTCTACACCTGCAAGAACGCCAAGTTCAGCCTCGACGGTAACGTCGAACTGGTGAGCATATTCGACAACCTTCTTGGTGAGGGCGATGTTCTCTTCGAAAGGAAGGGATGATGCGTCGATCATGACTGATGAGAAGCCCATGTCGACACAGCTCTTGCAAAGATCGAATGAATCACCGTGGTCAAGGTGAAGGCAGATCTGAGGATTAGCCCAACCGAGTTCCTTTGCGTAAGCGACTGCACCTTCTGCCATGTAGCGGAGAAGTGTCTGGTTGGCATACTTGCGGGCTCCGCTTGAAACCTGGAGGATAACAGGTGACTTGGTCTCGGCAGATGCCTGGATGATAGCCTGGAGCTGCTCCATGTTGTTGAAATTGAATGCAGGGATTGCATATCCGCCTGCTACAGCCTTGGCAAACATCTCTCTGGTGTTCACAAGACCCAATTCTTTGTAAGAAACCATAATTTGAATTTTATAGAATTTAAAAATTTGAATGTCCTTCACGGAAAGGTCCACAAAAATAACTATTTTTGTCCAATAAACGATATACAATGAGCAACAAAGTCATAATATTTTCCGCTCCGTCAGGCTCAGGAAAGAGCACTGTGGTCAACCACCTTCTCAAGATACATCCGGAGTTCGAGTTTTCCATTTCCGCGACATCACGCGCGCCACGCGGTACTGAAGTGGACGGCGTGGAATATTATTTCCTCACACCGGAGAAATTCCGCGAACTGATAGCGCAGGACGCGTTCGTGGAGCATGAGGAAGTGTACGAGGACAAGTTCTATGGCACCCTCAAGTCCGAGGTCGAGCGTATCTGGGCCGCCGGACACGTGATCGTGTTCGACGTGGACGTCAAGGGCGGTCACAATCTCAAGAAATACTTCGGCGACCAGGCGTTCTCCATCCTGATCAAGGCGCCATCTGTCGATGTCCTGAGAGAAAGGCTAGTCAAACGTGGCACCGACACTCCGGAGGCCATAGAAGAAAGAGTAAACAAGGCCGCATCAGAACTTGAATTCGCAGAAGGCAAGTTTGATTACGACCTTGTGAACGATGTCCTTGAGGTGACACTCAAGGAAGCCGAGGATATAGTCTCCCGTTTCCTGGAGGCTTAGATCACCTTGATAAGTTCGACCTTGAAGATGAGTGTGGCGTAAGGAGGAATGCTTGCTCCGGCGCCGCGCTCACCGTATGCGAGGTTGTATGGCAGATAGAGTTCCCATACAGAACCTTCGTTCATGAGCTGGAGAGCTTCGGTCCATCCCTGGATCACCTGGGTCACGCCGAACACTGCAGGCTCGCCCCGCTGGTATGAGCTGTCGAATACTGTTCCGTCGACCAGTTTTCCTTCATAGTGGCACTGCACGCTGCTGCTGCGGGTCGGTTTCTTGCCGGTACCGTTGGTTATGACCTTGTACTGAAGACCGCTCTTGAGCGTGACAACATCAGGCTTGATGGCATTCACCTTGAGGAAAGCCTCGCCTTCTTCCTTCATCTTGGCACCCATCTCGGCAGCTTCGGCCGCCTTCTGCTCCTCGATCTTTGTGAAATAGTCCTGGAGGATCTTCGATGCCTCTGAGAACGGCACTGCCGGCTCCTTGTCTGCAAACATATCCTTGATAGCCAATGCAAAATCGTCGAAATTGAGTTCGGTGACTCCTGATGAGATCATATTGTGGGCGATGCTCATTCCCAATGCGTAACTTGTCTTGTCCATTTTTCTTGAAATATAATGTTACACAAAAGTAATGAAATTGTTCGGGAATGCGAAACAGTTTCTAATTTTGTGTCAGTCTGAAAATGCTGTATATTTGCAGAATATGATAATCATCGCAGAAGCAGGAGCCACCAAGACAGCCTGGAGCGCAATAGGCGCTGGCGGGCAGGTACGGAGCGTCAAAGGACCGGGTATCAATGTCTCCACGATGGAGGCGGACCATGTGAAGTCCATCATCACGGAGGCGCTCGACAGCTTGAATCCGGAAGCGGAAAAGGTGGACGAAGTGCATTTCTACGGCGCAGGAGTGCTCTCGGACGAGGTCGCTTCTCTTTTCCCGTCCGGGAACGTCGAATGCGCGTCCGACATGCTTGCGGCCGCCCGTGCCGTATGCGGGAGCAAGCCTGGAATCGCCGCGATCCTCGGCACAGGATCGAACAGCTGTCTGTACGACGGCAGCCGCATTGTCAAGAATGTGCGTTCGGGCGGTTTCATACTCGGCGACGAAGGCGGCGGTGCCAGCCTTGGCCGGATGTTCCTTTCCGATTTCATCAAGGGGCTCGTCCCGGAACCTGTTGCATCCGGGTTCTCGACCGATTTCCAGTCGGACTACATGACCATAGTCGCAAATGTGTACAAGTCGGCGGCGCCGTCGGCCTATCTCGGCTCGTTCGCGCAATGGCTGCTGGACAAGGCGGCAGCGGATGAGTACGTCCGCGGGTTGGTCAAGGCCAATTTCGACGCCTTCTTCACCCGCGCTCTGATGCAGTACGACCTTGACCGCTACGAAGTGGGCATCGTCGGCGGCTTTGCGGCAGCGGCGGGGAATATGCTGTATGAGGCGGCGGAAGCGCGCGGCATCAGGATTTCGACCGTGTGCAGGGACATTTCGGACAGCTTGCTGGCATTCCATTCCGGCAAATAAGCATCAGACGCAAAATGACAGAGAAATATCCATCTAAAGTGCTTGAAAATGCTGTGGAGGCTATCAGCTCCCTGCCCGGTGTCGGACAGCGGAGCGCCCTGCGCCTTGCCCTGCATCTGCTCAAGCAGCCTCAGGAAAACATTCACCATTTCACCAAGGCCATCGACAGCCTTGCGGACGACGTGCGCTATTGCCGCGAATGCATGATGATTTCCGACGAAGACATCTGCCCCGTCTGCGCCGACCAGAAGCGTGATCACAGGACAATCTGCGTGGTCGAGAGCGTGCGGGATGTGATGAGCATCGAAGCGACAGGACAGTTCGACGGAGTCTATCACGTGCTCGGAGGCATCATCTCTCCGATCAACGGCGTGGGGCCGTCCGACCTGAGCATCAGGCAGTTGGTCGAGCGTGTGACCGGACTGATGTCCGGAAACGACAGCACCCGGCCGGTGGAGGTGATTCTGGCCTTGAACGGCGACGTGGAAGGGGAGACAACCTCGTTCTACATCTACCGCCAGATCGAAGGGCTCGGGGTGAAGGTCTCGACTCTCGCACGCGGACTCGCGTTCGGCGATGACCTCGAATACGCCGATTCGCTGACCCTCGGCCGCTCCATAGTCAACCGCCAAGTATTCAAACCATAGCCTATGCACTTGCTGGAAGCCATCATAATGGCAGTCTCGCTCTGCGCTGACTGTTTCGCAGTGACCCTGTGCTCGAGCGTGAACCTCAAGAAGCTCGAATGGAGGAACGTTGCTGCAGTGGCCGCCGCGTTCGCCGTCATCCAGTCGGGCCTTCTGATGGCGGGATGGGGGACCGGTGCTGTCTTCTCCGCCATCGTGGCGAGGGAGTCGAAGATCATTGCGTTCTGCCTGCTTATGTATGTCTCTTTCGGCATGCTCAGGGAAGGTGTTTCCTCCCTGAAGAACGGGACTGATGAGACCCATGACCTGAATGGTTTCAAGAACATTGTCCTCGGAGGTGTCGCAACGAGCATGGACGCGCTCGCGGTTGGAGCATCGATGTCCCTGCAGGAAGCCACAAACACCTGGCACGGAGTTTCGGCTCTTTTCTTCAGCGTGATGGTGGTGACGGCATTGTCTGTGGTTGCCGGAATGGCCGGCGGCAAGGCCCTTGGCGAGAGATTCGGTCATTGGTCCGTGCTGGCCGGTGGCGTGGTGCTGTTCATCCTCGCCCTGCTTGTACCGTTCAGATAACATAAAGTATCATGAAAATCTTCAAGACAACCATGGCTCTCGCCTTTGCAGCGCTGCTACAGGCCTGCAACGCAGGAGATGCCCTCGACATCGAGGTTGAAAAGCTTCTCGCCAGGATGACTCTCGACGAGAAGATAGGTCAGCTCAACCAGATCATTCCTTCGGACGGTGAGATCACCGGCCCGATGGGTGAAAGCATATCATGCGAAGAGGCTGTCCGGAATGGATGGTGCGGCTCCATGCAGGGCCTGAAGAAGCCGTCCGATTTCATCCGATACCAGCATATCGCCGTGGACAGCTCCCGTTTGGGGATACCGCTCCTTTTCGGTTATGACATCATCCACGGCTGCCGCACCATTTTCCCCGAGAACCTGGCAAGCTCCTGCTCATGGGACCTGGAGGAGATCAGGAACAGCGCCCGCATCGCCGCCGCTGAGGCTTCCGCGCTGGGCATCTCCTGGACTTTCTCGCCGATGTGCGACATAAGCGCCGATCCGAGGTGGGGGCGTGTTTCTGAAGGCGCAGGGGAGGATCCGTACCTGGGTGCAAGGATATCCGAGGCGATAGTGCGCGGATATCAGGGAGACGATCTCGCGGATCCGGCCACCATCATGGCTTGCGTCAAGCATTTCGCCGCATACGGTGCGCCTGAAGGTGGCCGCGATTACAATACTGTGGATATGTCGATGAGGATGTTCAAGGATAGATATCTGCCACCGTACAAGTCTGCAATCGAGGCTGGAGCCGGTACGGTCATGAGCTCCTTCAATGATTTCGACGCGATCCCGGTTTCCGGCAACAAGGAACTGCTCCGGGGAGTCCTCCGTGACGAACTCGGCTTCAAGGGCTTCGTTGTCTCGGACTGGGGCTCGATACATGAGTTGGTGATGCACAGGGTGGCCGCCGATGACAAGGAAGCGGCTTACCTGGCTGTCAAGGCCGGTGTCAACATCGACATGGTGTGCGGTACGTACATCTCCACCCTCAAGTCGCTCTGCGAGGAGGGCCGGATAAAGGAGAAGGAGATTGACGAGCTTGTCCGTCCTGTACTCAAGGCCAAGTTCAAGCTCGGACTTTTCGACAACCCATACCTTTACGGCGGAGAGGACCGTGAGAACGAATTCTGCACGGAAGAGTATCTGGAGGCATCAAGGAGGCTCGCCCGCAAGTCCATGGTCCTCCTGAAGAATGATGACGGGGTGCTTCCGCTGAAGACCGGCAGCAAGATCGCACTGATTGGCCCGTTCGCGGACAATGGATTGCAGATGCTAGGTTCATGGAAGGCGATGGGGGAGGCCTCCCGCTGTGTGACATTCCTGAAGGGTCTGAAAGAGCGTTTCGGCGAGTCCGAAATCATTTATGCGGAAGGCTGCACGACGCGAGAGGCTATCCCGGGAGGCGTGGACAAGGCCATCGCTGCGGCACGTCGTTCCGATGTCGTCCTGATCACTCTCGGCATCCCGGAGAGCGGCGAATCGACCAGTCTTTCCTCCATCAGCATTCCGGACTGTCAGAAAGACCTGCTGGAGGCTGTTTGTGCCACACACAAGCCTGTGGTGGTGCTTCTTGTGACCGGCCGTGCCGTCGATCTATCTGAGGAATCTGAACTTGCGGACGCGATCCTGTTGACTTGGAAACCAGGGACGATGGCCGGACCTGCGCTGGCCGACCTCCTGTCCGGCGATTTCGCTCCATCTGGCCGTCTGACAGTGAGTTTCCCGCTCAATGTCGGACAGATTCCGTTCCGCTACAACTTCAAGAGCACCGGCCGTCCTTTGATGGACCCGATGTCTCCGGTCCTGTTCACTTCGACATATCTTTATACGCCTCACGTGCCTCGATATGCATTCGGATACGGCCTGTCGTACACGGATTTCGAGTATTCCGACCTTGTCGTGGAGACTCCGGAAGTCAGGGAAGGCGAGGACATTTGTCTCAAGGTGACCGTGAAGAACACTGGCGTATATGACGCCGAGGAGACCGTCCAGGTGTATGTCCAGGACGTGGTCGCCTCCACTACCCGGCCGGTGCGTGAGCTCAAGGCTTTCGCCAAGGTGTTCCTCAAGGCGGGGGAGAGCAGGGAGGTCGGTCTGGCCATCAGGTATGAGGACCTGGCTTTCTGCACTGCGGAGGACGTCTTCGCTGTCGAATCCGGTGATTTCAAGGTCTTTGTCGGCCATGATTCCGGCGCACAGCTGGAGTCCCGATTCGCTGTCAGGTAGTTTTTTCCCATACAGGAGCGCATACAAACAAAAAATTTCTATATTTGCAGGCTGACTTCTCCGTAATGTCAGCTATCCCGTATGTATAACCCTCCCGACGCATCGTGCCGGGGACAAAAGGAGGGAACTATGATCAACATCTTTTACAGACTCGGAGCCGAGATTTTGTCGGTCCAGTCCGAAACGGAGTTCGCCAACCTCAAGGACAAGGCTGTCCTCTGGATAGACCTTCTGGATCCGACAGGAGACGAAAAAAGAGCGACTGAGGCATTCCTCGGGACAGAAATACAGAGCCGTGCACAGGCGGAGGAGATCGAGAGTTCATCCCGTTTCTCCGAGTCTCATGATTCCATTTTCGCCAATACCAACTACATCTCTCCGGAAGGGGACGAGCTGTCGGAGGATCCGGTGTCATTCATATTGACCGGCAACACCTTGACGACCCTCAGGGAGATCCCTTTGCGCAGTTTCACTAGCCTGCAGCGCCGTATGTTGGCGAGGCCGGCCCAGTTCAAGACCGGATACCATCTTTTCGTGGCCATAATGGACCAGAGAGTCGACCTTGATGCCGATATCATCGAGCTCATGAGCAAAGATACGGCCCAGTTCGCCAAGAGGATCAACCGGCAGGAAGACATCAACGAAGATTTCCTCCTCGATATCAACCAGCTGCAGGAAAACACCATGGTCGTACGCGAAAGCGTGGTCGACAAGCAGAGGTTGATTTCCAACATCCTCAAGAGCGAGCGCTTCCCGTCCGAGCTCGAGCCGAGGCTGACTGTCCTCCTGCAGGATATCTCCTCGTTGATCAACCATACCAATTTCACTTTCGAGCGTCTCGAGTATCTGCAGGATACGGTTGTCGGTCTCATCAACTTGGAGCAGAACAACATCATGAAGGTGTTCACGTTCATTTCCGTGGTCCTGATGCCTGCGACTCTCGTCGCCAGTTTCTACGGCATGAATGTGAAGCTGCCTTTCGACGGCATGCAGCATGCCTGGCTCGTCATCGCCGGTCTGATGGTCCTCATTGTCATCGGCGGCTGGCTCATCTTCCGCATCAAGAAGATGCTTTAGCCGCAGGCCGGCTTCACCGTTCCGCAAATTCTTCTTTGCAGACCGGCTGTTCCGTTCCGCAAATTCTTCTTGCAGACCGGCTGTTGCCGTTCCGCAATAGCTTTGCCGTAGACAGACCAGGCCCTCCCACTCCGTGGGCCCCTCCCTCTAGAGCCGAGGGCGGCTAGTCTGTCTACTGCAAACTTTTGTCTCCACTTTCAGCCGGTCTGCCGGGTAATCTCCTGCCAAAGATTCTATGGCAACGATTTTTGTGCGAAAATCATTGTAAATCAAATGGTTTTTCTTATATTTGCGCGCCTTTTCGGACAGACGCGCATCTTTTTGCGCCAAATCTGGGGCACAGTACATAATGTTAAACTCCTAGTTTGTTAATTTTTAAACAATTATGGCAGAAAATTCAGAAGAGACCAAGAAGGTTCTCAACGCATCAATCGCTCCTGAGGAGTTCGATTGGGCAGCATTTGAAGGTGGCGACGTCTATGGCGGAGCCGACAAAGAGCAGATCGAAGCAGCTTACGATCAGACACTCTCAAAGGTAGTTGAAAACGAAGTCGTAGAAGGCGAAGTTACCGCTATCAACAAGAGAGAGGTTGTAGTTACCATCGGCGGAAAGAGCGAAGGTGTCATCAACGCTCCTGAGTTCCGTTACAATCCTGACCTCAAGGTCGGTGACAAGGTGGAAGTTTATGTAGAGTCCGCAGAAGACAAGAAGGGTCAGCTCGTGATTTCCCACAAGAAGGCACGCGCTCTCAAGTCTTGGGACAGGGTCAACGAGGCATACGACAACAACGAGGTTGTCAAGGGTTTCGTGAAGACACGCACAAAGGGCGGTATGATCGTAGATGTATTCGGAATCGAGGCATTCCTTCCTGGTTCACAGATCGATATCAAACCTATCCGCGACTATGACGCATTCGTCAACCAGACAATCGACTTCAAGATCGTCAAGATCAATCAGGAGTTCCGCAACGTAGTCGTTTCACACAAGGCTCTTCTCGAGGCAGAGCAGGAGCAGAAGAGGGCAGAACTCATCTCCAAGCTGGAGAAGGGTCAGGTTCTCGAGGGTGTCGTCAAGAACATCACCAACTACGGCGTATTCGTAGACCTCGGCGGTGTGGACGGTCTCATCCATATCACAGACCTTTCATGGGGACGTATCAACCATCCTGAGGAGGTTGTCACCCTCGACGAAAAGATCAAGGTCGTCGTCCTCGACTTCAACGAGCAGCAGAAGCGCATCGCTCTCGGTCTCAAGCAGCTCACAGCTCATCCTTGGGACAACCTCGATCCATCACTCAACGTTGGTCACAAGGTCAAGGGTAAAGTTGTCCTCATCGCTGACTACGGCGCATTCGTAGAGGTTGAGCCAGGTGTAGAAGGCCTCATCCACGTATCAGAAATGTCATGGAGCCCACGTCTCCACTCTGCACAGGAATTCCTCAAGGTCGGTGACGAAGTTGAGGCTCAGATCCTTACCCTCGACAGAGAGAGCCGCAAGATGTCCCTCGGTCTCAAGCAGCTCACAAGCAACCCTTGGGAGAGCATCCGCGAGAAATATCCTGTAGGCAGCAAGCAGCAGGCTACAGTCCGCAACATCACCAACTTCGGCGTATTCGCAGAGCTCGAGGACGGTGTTGAAGGCCTCGTACATATCAGCGACCTCAGCTGGAACAAGATCAAGCATCCTTCAGAGATGGTTGCTCCTGGTGATGTCATCGACGTCCAGATCCTCGACTTCGACGAGACCAACCACAAGCTCAGCCTCGGTCACAAGCAGATCCTCCCTAACCCATGGGATGAGGTAGAGCAGAACTTCCCTGTAGGCAGCGTAGTTGAAGGCACAATCGCTTCAATTTCCGACAAGGGCGCTACCATTTCATTCGAAGGCTCTGATGCAGAAGGCTTCGCTTACACCCGCGACCTCGTAAAGGAGGACGGCAAGCAGGCAGTCGCAGGCGAGAAACTCGCTCTCAAGGTCATCGAACTCCGCCGCAGCACACGCCGCATCCTCCTCTCACACGTACGTACATACTCTGAGGCTAAGGAGAAGGCTATCGCAGCTGAGGTAGAGAACACCAAGAAGGCAGTCAGAAAGGTCAATGCAAACGTCGAGAAGACAACTCTCGGTGACATCGACGCTCTCGCAGCCCTCAAGGAGAAACTCGAGAAAGGCGAATAATGGATTTCACTCTAAGGGTACTGGGCTCCGCTTCGGCGAGGCCCGTCCCCGATAAGAATCAAAGCGCCCAGGTACTTTCAGTGCATGGGCGCTTGTTTTTGATAGATTGCGGAGAGGCTGTCCAGAGGCAGCTGATGAAGTATCGTGTGCCGATGATGAAGATCGATTCCCTGTTCATCTCACACATCCACGGCGACCACATCTTCGGCCTGTTCCCGATGTTGTCCACCATGGGGATGCTCTCGCGCACCGCGCCGCTGAACATCTATGCTCCTGCCAATTTCGGCCCTATCCTCAAGTTCTTCCTCTCCTATTTTGGGGAAGGCCTGCGTTTCGAGATAAGGCATGTCCCTCTGACGATGAAGGAGCCGGAAATGGTATATCACACGAAATCGGTCGAGGTCTTCTCCTTCCCGCTAAGTCACAAGATCGAGACCTTCGGCTTCCTCTTCCGGGAGAAAGAACCGCAGTTCAACGTGCGCAAGGAGGCGATAGAGGAATATGGGCTCTCGCTGACAGAGATCGGCACGCTCAAACGTGGCGAGGATGTGGTCAGGGAAGACAGCGTCATCCCGGCCTCGGTGGCTGCATACAAGCCATACAACCCGCGCTCGTACGCCTATTGCAGCGACACGGAGTACTTCCCTGAACTGGCCGGCTATGTGAAAGGGGTTTCTTTGCTGTATCACGAGGCGACCTATACCTCCGAATATGCAGACCAGGCGGCACAGAGGCATCACAGCACCGCCGCCCAGGCTGCGGAATGCGCGCTCGAGGCTGGCGTCGGCCGGCTTCTGCTGGGCCATTATTCATCCAGGATCAAGGATATCGGACAAATCGAGAGAGAGGCGCGCGCGATCTTCCCGGACTCCGTTGCCGTCAAGGACGGTGAAGTGTTCGACCTGCCTCTTGTCAAGCTCCTTTAGGACGCGTCATTTCTGTTTTTCCTGCCAGACGACTTTCTGGACACGATAAGGATATCTCTCCTTCAGAGTGGCAGCGTTAGGACAGCTTTCCTTGTGGATCTTGATGCCGTCCGTCCTGGTCACGAATCCGAAAACCTCGTCTCCGTATTGCGGATTGCAGCAGGCCGCCATCTTGTACTCGAGACCCTTGACGCCCTTGGCGTTGATCACCAGGATGTCATCCGATGACTTCCAGTCCTTGATGTTCTCCTTCTTGTCGTCCTTCTCTTCGGTACGGTATACCAGCTGGTCAGGATTGAGAATGTACTCCTTGATCTCTTCGACTCCGATCTTACCTTCGGCTATGGCTGCCATGAAGGAGATAACTGAGTTGTACTTCAGGAAATGCATTATCTCGTAAAGGAGAGAGTCCGGAAGCGTCATCTTCCAGTTCTTCAAGCGTCTTTCGAGAATCTCGCGGCCTTCGGAGGCCTTCTTCCTCACCTCGGCGTCAAGTTCCAGCTTGATCTTGGACTTTGCTTTGTGGGTGACGACCCAGTTCAGCCAGTCGGCCGAAGGCTTCTGGTTCTTGCTGCTTATAATCTCGACGATGTCGCCGGTGTGCAGCACCTCCTTGATGGATGCTACCTTGCCGTTGATCTTGCCTCCGGTGCATCTGCAGCCGAGTCCTGTGTGGATGTTGAATGCGAAATCGAGCACCGTCGAACCGGTCGCCAGCATCTTCAGTTCCCCTGTAGGGGTGAAGACGAAAATGTCCTTGGACGGCGGCATCGGCAGGTCCCCAGGCTTGCTCTCGTAAGGATGCTCGAGGTTGTAGCGCACGGATTGCAGCCATTTGTCGAGATATGCGTCTTTCTTGATGCCTTTGTACGCCCAATGCGAAGCGAGGCCGTTTTCCGCGATTGCATCCATCCTTTTGGTTCGGATCTGGACTTCGAGGGATGTTCCCTGAGCGTTCTTGACCGTGATGTGCAGCGACTCATAACCGTTCGGCTTAGGGTTGGTCACCCAGTCGCGAAGACGAGTCGTGTCGGGCTCGTATTCCTTGGTTACGTATGAATAAACCTTCCAGCAAAGGTCCTGCTCCGTTTTCCTGTCCTCCTCGCATTCGATGATGAAGCGGATGGCGAACACATCGAAGACACCCTCGAAAGGCACACCCTGCTTGACCATCTTCTTGTGGATGGAGTAGGCGGTCTTGGTGCGCATCTTCAGCTTATAGACGATGCCGTTGTCGGACAATTCTTTCTTGAGAGGCTCGATGAACTCGTCCATCAGCCTGTTGCGTTCCTTCTCGGTGGCCTTCAGCTTGCGTTGGATGAGACGGTACTGCTCCGGCTCCGCAAACTTGAAATAGATGTCCTCCATCTCGCTCTTGATGTTGTACAGGCCGAGCTGGTGGGCGAGCGGGATGTAGAGCATCGAAGTCTCGAGTATCTTCTGATCCCTGGACGTCTTGGGGAACATATACAGGTTCCGCATCACCTCGAGCCTGTCCGCTATCTTGAGCACGGTCACGCGGGGATCTGTGGAATACTGCACGATCAGTTTCTTGTAGTTTTCAGCTTCAAGGCGGGTATCTTTCGGCCGGATGGTGGAAATCTTGTTCAGTCCGTCCACCATCTTGAGGATTTCCGCCGGGAATGTGCTTATGTCCACTTCCGGGTGGAATCTCGTGGCCTCATGCAGATATACGGCAGCGATGCACTCGTTCCCTAGTCCGATGTCGTCGGAAACGATTCTCGCCACGCCGTCGGCATGCTCTATGAATGGATGCCCGTTGTCCCTGAAATTGTCTCTCAGTGCTTCCTGGGCCACGGCCCTGGCTTCTTGTATTATGTTCCCGTCAATCATTATCGTCCGTTGTTGATGGTCATCTGGCAGCTTCGGCTGCCTTGCGCTCCGCTATGCGCTTGTTGAGGGCGGATTGGAAGGACCTGGCATTGGCCAGGTGTCCGGTGTAGTCCTTCGAGAACTTGTGTGTGCCGTCGAATGCCGAGTTGGCACAGAAGTACAGATAGTCGCCTTCCGGGTTGAGGACCGCTTCCAGACATGCTTTGGTAGGCACCGCGATTGGCCCTGGTGGCAGACCCTCGTGAAGGTAGGTGTTGTAAGGTGAGTCGATGGCCAGATGCTTCTTCAGTATCCTGTTCACCTCGTAGTTGAGGCAGTAGGCGATGGTAGGGTCTGCCTGGAGCTTCATGCCCTTGTGCAGGCGGTTGAGATAGACTCCTGCGATCTTAGGCATCTCCGGCTCGTGGTTGGTCTCACCCTTGACGATGGAGGCGAGGATGGAGACCTGCTGCTTGCTCAGGCCCTGCTCCTTCGCCTTGGCGATGCGGTCCGCAGTCCAGAAGCTGTCGTAAGCCTTCTTCTGTGCGTCCAGGACGTCCTTCATGGTGGCAGTCCAGTACATCTCGTAGGTGTCCGGGATGAAAAGTGAGAACACGTTGGTCGGAGTGAAGCCGTAAGCGGAGAGCATTGCCTTGTCATTCAACGCCTTGATGACTTCCGTGGAGTCGATCATGAGCTGGCTGCTTATCTTGGCTGCAAGCTGGCTGTTGAGCCTCATGGTGCCGGAAAGCGTGAGGTGGGCCGGACTCTGCCAGCAGTTGTTGAGCATGCGCGCAACGTAAACGCTAGTGTACTCCGGCTTGACTTCATATCGGCCGGGCTGCATGTAGCTGCTGACCTGCTTGTCGCGGAAAGCCCTGTCCAGACTGTACGGACGCTTGACTCCCGCTTCGTTGATCAGCTGCGCATAGACTTCGTCGACCGTGGTCTCGGGGCGCACATAGATCACCGCTTCCTTGCGGAAGTTTGGCATCCTGTTGTCGCTGATCCAGCGCCAGATGATGGTTATGCCCAGCGAAAGCAGCAGCGCCGCCGCCACTCCTCCGACCAGCACGGGCGCACTGATCTTACTTTTCTTCTTTCTGGGTGTATTCTTCTTTGTCTTTTCCGCAGCCATTATTTCCTAAGCAATATGGTGTCTCCTCCACGGAGCTTGTGCTCCGGCTCGAAGGCGTTGATTTTCATTATGTTTTTCTGTTTGACGCCGAAACGCTGGCAGATATCCCTGAGTGACTCACCGTCCTGCTCGACGATATATTTGTCCAGTCCCTTCCTGGTCTGGTTCTTCTTGGCCTGGAGGTAAACCATTGTCCCAGGGTTCAACTTCTGGTCGAACGGGAGGTCGTTGAATTTCAGGATTTCGCGCAGGAACAGGTTGTTATCCTCGGCGATCGATGCGTAACTCTCTCCATCCTTGGAATATACGAAAGGAACGCCGTTCTGCCGGTATATCATCCTCGCGGTCGAGAAGTGGAATTCTTCGCTGTACTCCTTGGTCACGACCTCGGCCTCCTCCATCTGGAGCGGGGATTCCGGCAGCGTCTCAGGGACTGTTTCCTGGGCTATGACCTCTTCTTCTTCGACCTTTTTGTGTCTCTTTTCAACCTTGTTTTCCTTCCTGCTTTCCTTCTTCAGTTCTTTCCTGCTCTCTTTCTTCGTTTCCTTCTGGGTTTCCTTCCTGGATTCTTTCTGCTGCTTCGGGAAGAGGGCGCGCTCGTCTATCTTGCCGTCATCTTCCTTCTTGGA
>JAZQNI010000059.1:0-27212 GCA_045627265.1 Candidatus Cryptobacteroides sp. | reverse complement strand
CTCACGGCGGAACGAAGGCGGAGCTGTGACAGAAGGGCGCATTCCCGAGCGGAGCGATGGGCAAAAACTTTTGCGCCCTTCTGGCAGCAGCGCAGCCGCGTGAAGCCGAGTCCAAAAGCTTTTGCGGAACGGAGAAGCCGGTCCGTATTATTTAGCCCTAAGGGCCTTTTTCATCCTTTCCCCAAAAAGAAAGAACAACTGTGGTGGGTATATCAAATGCTGTCTTTCGGCAGGATGTTCCACGGAATGATCATTTTGCCTTCCAGCTTATCTGTCGTAAAAGACATCTCAGCTTCAGGATCGGCAGCTTTGTCCAATGCCCATTGAAAATAGAGCCCCGATTTCACCGGAATGGACAATGTGAGCGTGATATAGTCCTTAACTTTGGAATATAGATCCGGATTCCCTATTTCGAATGCAAAAGCTTCCCCGATTGAACATCCTTTTTCGAAAACTTCGTCAATAGGGCATGTCCTCTCCGATGATGAACAGCTCTTGACCTCAAAATCTTCTTCAGAGATGTATAAGGGATAGGGGTAAGTGACGAACAGACTTTTCAGATCATCTCCAGCCTTTATTCCACCGAATTCCTTGTCGGCAGTGATCGATACCTCGCCGTCGCAGAACAAGGTTGTCATGCAGACATCGGTACCGATATCTGAAAACTTGCTGCAGAACGAGTCGTATGCGGAATTGATTGTGCTCTTTTCTGATTTGCTGAATGATTCAAGGATATCATTGTCCAGATGGGAAACATAATGGGTTGACTTCTTGTCATATGATTCGGTCACACCTGAGATGTTGATCTTGGCGGCGAAATACAACGGCCGGTCATATGTCGACATCGACAATTCATAGTCCGTCATGCACTCTGCCGGGATGAAACGACATGATGGCCGGACGTTTGTATGAGGGTGCACGTTGAATATGTCGCAATATAGATCACATGAGGTGCACAAAATGCAGATCAAGAATGCCGTTGCTAAACCTTTGAGAGCTTTTTCGTTCATAACACTAATCTGTTGCTGAAGAGAAGTCAAAATACATGATTCTAACTATGTTCAAGACAAAAATAAAACTATGTTCAAGGCAAAAATAAAAAAAAATACCGAAATAACAAACCGCAGGCGGAGGTACATGTGTGATGCCAGCTTCAGGATAGACGTAATATTAAGAAGATTAAAAAGTTTTCGCTATATTTGTAAGTTACAAGTAATGATGGATCTGACATGGCGCCATTGAAAAATAAGAAGGGACGCGACTGGCTGAAACTGACTCTGCGGAAAAAGATTACGCTGAGCCTCAGCGCAATAGCGGTCATCCTGCTCATCTCCAGCATAATTTCCGTGATGGAGTACAGCAGCATGAGCACATACGTTTCCAGCCTCATCGCCAACAATGTCAAAAGCATAAACATGGCCCAGCAGCTGTCCGAGGCCAGCAATACATACAATCTGGACATACTCGCCGTGATCGGGGACGACAAATTGACGGAACTCCCTGACTTCGACCAGGAAGCCTTCATGTCCCATTGCGACAGCCTCCGGCTGTCCCTCTCGACCTTCACCAAGGTCCCACTTGCCGACTCCGTGCTGTATGCCTATTCTGCCTACATGCTCACCTCCATGGCCCTCCCGGAAGTGCTTAAATCGGACTTCATAGATACCAGGACCTGGTACTTCGAAACCTTGCAGCCGAAATACTACAAGCTCAGGGGCACTATCGACAGGATGAGTTCCGCCATCTACAATGACCTTCAGCGCAATTCGGCCACATTCGACCGTGGCTTCTACCGCAGCATCATACCCGGCATCGTGGCGGTCGGAGTGGGCCTCCTCCTGGTGGTGCTGCTGCTCTTCTTCATACTGTCGTATTACGTCAATCCTATCTACAAGATGCTTGACGGCTTGAAGAATTACTCGGCCTACGGCAAGAAATACAACTATACCTTCGAAGGTGACGACCAGCTCTCCGAGCTAAATGACGGCATCACCGAGCTGACCAACGAGAACCTGCAGCTCAGAAGGCGCATCAAAGCCGTCAATTCACGCCAGATAGAATAACGATGAATCTGAAAATCATCAGCAGGAATGTCGGATATGCGCTTCTCGTGAGTGCATTGTTCATGCTGTTGTCCATCTTCGTGTCGATGGCCAACGGCAATGACAGCGCCTTTGCCGCCCTGATCATCAGCTTCACCATCACCTTCATAGTCGGCGTGTTCCCTTTCATCTTCGTCAAGAAGACCTCGTCGATCACGATGAAGGACGGATATATGATCATAGTGCTCTCCTGGCTGCTTTCATTCGTGTTCGGCATGCTGCCGTACGTGCTCTGGGGCGGTCCTTTCTCTGTCGAGAACGCGTGGTTCGAGAGCGTGTCCGGATTCACGACCACCGGCGCCACCATCCTTGAGGATGTCGAGGAACTTCCGGCCAGCCTTCTGTTCTGGCGAAGCTCGACGCACTTCATCGGCGGCTTGGGAGTAGTCGTGTTCCTCCTCCTGATCATCCCGAATTCCAGCCCTGTCAGACTCAGGCTCACGAACATGGAGCTTTCTTCGCTGTCCCGCCAGGGATACAGCACCCGCTCCAACAAGGTCGTGTACATATTTGCATACGTCTATCTCGGAATGACCGTCCTGGCGTTCATCGCCTACTGCCTCGCGGGAATGACGCCGTTCGACGCCATCAACCATGCGTTCAGCGTCTGCGCGACCGGCGGTTTCAGCACGAAGAACGCATCCATCGGCGCGTTCGACTCATATGCCGTCGAGGGCATCACGATGTTCTTCATGCTGCTGTCGTCCCTCCATTTCGGACTGATATACCTCGCCGTTGTCAACCGCTCGTTGAAACCGTTCAACAACCCGGTCATCAAGCTCTATTTCTCCCTGCTTGCGTTCTTCACCCTCTATCTGGCGGTATGCCTAAGGGCCGAGGGTGTCGAGACTTCCACCGGCCAGGCTTTGTGGGACGGTGCTTTCCACACGATATGCGTTGCTTCCACCACCGGATTCGGCGTGCTGGACAATGCGCAGTGGCCTATGTTGCCTAACATGGTGCTCGTCTTCATGGGAGTGATCTGCGGCTGCGCCGGATCGACCACCGGCGGTATCAAGTGCGACCGTGTGCTGGTGCTCGTCAAGTCCATCGGCATCCAGATCCGCAAGTCGTTGTTTCCGGCCAACGTGGATGAAGTCAAGATCGGCACCCGCACCTTGAGAAGCGAAGAGGTGACCCCTCATGTCCTGTACATCGCTCTCTACGTGCTGCTTCTTGCCATATCGATAGGCATCGCGCTCATAATAGGAATGAACGGAGGCGACGCTTTCACCGCGACCCTTGCGTCCCTCGGCAACGTCGGACCTGCGATCAACTCCTTCGGCACCATGGGCAACTTCAATGCCGCCCCGTCCGCCGCCAAGTTCCTGCTGACCTTCGACATGTTCCTCGGCCGCCTCGAAATCTTCCCGGTTCTCGCCGTATTCGCGATGCTGTTCTCCAGAAATCACAAATAGGATGGACAGGACCGGCTTTTTGTATCAGGATTTCCTGCGCCATCTGGGTATTGCCCCTACATCCTGCCAGGATGCGCTTCTGCGTGACGTGGCGGAGTTCGTGACCGCGGACGATGCCGATATCCTGGTCGTCAACGGCTATGCGGGCACAGGCAAGACCACGGCCCTGTCCGCCGTCATTGGATCCCTGTCCTCGCTTGAGATATCCTGTGTGCTGATGGCGCCGACCGGCCGCGCCGCGAAGGTGCTTTCGCTCTATGCGCACAAGCCCGCGCAGACCATCCACAAGGCGATCTACCGCCAGAAATCGGTCGCAGATGACGGCTCGGCCAGTTTCTCCCTGATGCCGAACAAATGCCGCGACACCTTGTTCGTCGTGGATGAGGTCTCGCTCATCGGCATCGATGCGGCCCAGCAGCAGACTTCCGCGCTTTTCGGCACCGGCAACCTCCTGGAAGACCTTGTGTCGTATGTCAGAGCCGGTGACGACTGCCGTCTGATCCTGGTCGGAGACTCAGCCCAGCTGCCTCCGGTCGGTTTGGAGGAAAGTCCCGCCCTGTCCAGCGAATATATGGACGGTTTCGGGGGAGTCCGGTACTCGACCCTTACCACGGTAGTCCGTCAGGCGGAAGAGTCCGGCATCCTGCACAACGCCACCATGCTCCGCGAAATGATACGCAATTCGCAGCCCTACGACACTTTCGACGAGATCAGGATGGACTGCAAGGGCTTCGACGACGTGTGCCGCATAGATGGCGGGGAGCTGATAGAGACCTTGTCCGACGCATACGGCAGGTACGGCGAAGATGAGACCATCGTGCTGTGCCGGTCCAACAAGCGTGCGATACGGTACAACATGGGCATACGGTCCGCCGTCCAGTTCAAGGAGGAACGTCTTGTACGCGATGACAGCCTGATGATAGTGAAGAACTGCTACCAGTTCGTGGAGGACCTCGAAGGCATCGATTACATCGCGAACGGCGACATAGCCAAACTCCTGAGCATCTCGCATTATGAGGACAGGTACGGCCTGCATTTCGCGGATGCGCGGCTGCTGCTGCCGGATTACGGCGAGCAGGAGCTGACCGCCAAGGTCTGCCTGGACACGCTCGAATCCGAGTCCGCCTCGCTGACCTACGAGCAGCAGAACATGCTGTACCAGGGTGTGAATGCGGATTACGCCCACATCACTGCCCGGCGGAAGAGGTACAAGGCGGTCCGTGAAGACCTGTACTTCAATGCACTCCAGCTTAAATACGCCAACGCCATCACCGGCCACAAGTCGCAAGGCGGACAGTGGAAATGCGTTTTCATAGACAATCCTTTCTGGCAGGACGAGCAGACGGTCGATGACCTCAAATGGCTCTATACCGCCATCACCAGGGCGGTCGAAAAAGTATATCTTGTAAACTTCAACGATAGATTCTTCAGATGAAAAAGTCACTTGTTCTCGCTTGCGCGGCATTGCTGTCGCAGAGCGCATATTCCCAGGAATTCAACGAGATACCTTCCGCATGGAAATGGGTGTCCGACTCGGAGGTCATCTTTTCGTATGACAGGACCTTCGTGGACAGCGCCGCATTCTCCGTGATGTTGCCTTTCCACAAGGTGGTCGATGGAACCAAGGCGCCGGCCAGGTTCGAGGAGTTCCCGTTCAATCCGGAAGGTGCGGTCAATCTCAGCTATTCTCCGGACTCGTGCTGGCTGGCCTACACCAAGGCCAACGACCTCTATGTCATCAACATCGCCGACGGCAAGGAGAGAAGGCTGACATTCGACGGCTCGGACCTGATCCTGAACGGCTATGCCTCCTGGGTGTATTTCGAGGAGATTTTCGGCCGCCCGTCCAAGTACAAGGCATTCTGGTGGTCACCTGACTCCAAGAAGATAGCATTCTACCGCTTCGACAATTCATCTGTGCCTATGTTCCCGATCTATTCGGCGAAAGGGCAGGACGGAAGTCTGAACCAGACCCGCTACCCGAAGGCAGGAGAGCATAACCCGGAGGTCAGCATCGGCATGATAGATGTCAGCGGCATCCCTGCCGGAGCCAAGTCCAAGGCTGTCCAGGCCAAGACCGTGTGGGCCGATTTCGACAGCAAGGAAGACCAGTATTTCGGTACACCTTTCTGGGGGCCCGACAGTGAATCCTTCTTCGTGTCACGCGAACCAAGGATCCAGAACACCCTCGACCTGTACAGCGTAAGCGCCATGGACGGCTCCAAGAAGCATATCTACAACGAGACATACAAGACATGGCTCAGCTGGATGGAAGACGTGCTCTTCACCGACAAGGGCCTCTATATGGCCCGGGCATTCGAGACCGGCTGGCAGCAGATATATTTCCTGTCCTACGATGGCAGCGAGTTCAGACGCCTCACCGACGGCCCGAACTGGCGCGTCAGCCTCGTCCGCGTGGACGAAAAGACCGGCGACGTTTATTATCTGGCCAACAGGGATGCAAGTTCCAGGGCCTGCCTCTACAAAGTCGATTCCAAGGGCTCCATCGTGGCGCTCACCGATCCCGCTCTGAACGTCAGGGATGTGCTGTTCAGCCCCGATGGCAAGTATTTCGTCGTCTCTCTGTCCAATTCCACCACTCCGGACCAGATATGGGTGTATGAGACCGCTTTCGCCAATGCTGCATGGAAGGCTAGGAAGATGCTTTCCAACGCTTCCAATGGCAAGCGCATCAACGACCGTGCTGCAAGGGCCGCTTTCAAGGTCGCGGATGCGGCCGGACCGGACTTCGACAGCTCCGCCTACGCATTGCCGCAGCTAGTCACCATCAAGGCGGAAGATGGCCAGGACATGCCTGCGATGGTCGTTTATCCGCTCGATTTCGATCCTTCGCAGAAGTATCCGGTGCATTTCGAGATCTACGGCGGACCGAACACGAACTACGTCCGCGACCGCTGGCGCAAGCCTGATGCGGGCAGTCAGTGGTGGAGTGAGCACGGCATCATCTCAGTCGTGGCGGACGGCCGCGCAGCAGGTCATACAGGTCGTGCAGGCACCGATCTGGTATACCGCAACCTCACTGATGTCCCGGTGCGCGATTTCCTGACCTGGGCGGAGTATTTCAAGTCTTTGCCATACGTGGACGGCGACAAGATCGGTGTCGAAGGCTTCTCGTTCGGAGGCACCATGACGGCAATGCTCCTGCTTCGTCACAGTGACGTGTTCTGCTGCGGCATCGCCGGCGGCGGCGTGTATGACTGGCGCCTGTACGACAGCCACTACACGGAGCGCTTCATGGAGACACCTCAGACCAATCCTGACGGATACCGCAAGTCCTGCGTGCTCGAGTATGTGGACGAATACCCTGTGGAATATGGCGCAGAAGGCGGTGTGATGCTGAAACTCACGCATGGCACCGGCGACGACAACGTGCATTTCCAGAACACCATCCAGCTCGTCGACAAGCTTCAGCAGAGCGGGAAACGTTTCGAACTGATGATATATCCTGACGGAATGCACGGCTACAGGGGCAAGCAGGCAGCCCATTCGACTGCGGCCGACCACCAGTTCTGGCTCAAATATCTGAAAGGGGAGTAGGGCGGCTCAGGCTTCCGTGACCACCAGCAGCTTCTGCTTGCCGCCGTCGGAGTAATCCGCTCCGAGACCGTATATGTGTGCGTTCAGGCCGGAATCGACCTTCATCCTTATCCTCAGCTCGTCCGAACTCATCGGAATGTTTCTCGCTGTCACTCCGGAATGCGGATAGAGTCTTCCAATCTCCTTCATCCCACGGGAGTCGAGAGCACGTACTTCCTTGATTCTGCGGAACTTGCCGAAATTGGACAGCTCTTCGTCCGGCTGGTCCGAAAGGTAGATATGGGTTGACCGGCCGACTTTGCGCATCCCGGCCGCATTGCATACCGGCCCGTGGCAGCCTGATTTCATCAGCGCGCTTCCCGGCTCGAACAGCCATCTGCCGTCGAAACTGCCGGCTCCTTCGAGGAGGACAGGCTGTACTGCTCCTCCGGCCGATGTGCCGCAGTCCAGCGTCTTGCCGCAGCCGCATTCTGCCACTATCATGTGCGGCTCTCCTTCATGCCTGCGGTCGATGACCAGAAGCAGCTCCTTGCATTCGCCCCCGAACCCGAGCACATGGATCTCGCTGACATGGCGCAGGCGATCAAGGACCATGGAGATGTCCGCCATAGGCGAAATCTTGACCATCACGAACCGGCCGATATCACAGAGCTCGTCCTGCATCGCGAGTATGTCGGGGCTGCATTCTTCGAGCAGGAAGACTTTCCTGCCGCTTTCCGAGCGCCTGGCGGGGTCGAGGAAGAGTATGTCCGGAGCGAATCCGTCCAGAATCGAGCGGATGTTGCCGGGGACTGCCTCCATGTTGCGGTAGATGATATTGTCCAGTCCGAGCAGACGGTGGTTTGAGCGTACCGTGTCGCAGAGTTCGGAGTTCATCTCGTTGTACAGGACCTTGGAAGCCTTGGCGCTGAACGCCCAGCAGTCCACGCCGAGCCCGCCGGTCAGGTCTGCTATCCTGAACCCTTCAGCCCCGGCCAGCCTGGTCGCGAGATCGGCTTTGTAGCGTGCTGTGGGGGAGGAGCTGCATTGCTCGACGTTGATCCTGGCAGGGTAGGACATGCCTTCGATGCTGTCCCATTCTGGCACTTTGACCCTCATCCTGCGGAGATTGTCGTCCAACGCTTCCCTGTATATGTCCGCAAACGATTTTTTCATGTGCGCAAAGTTAGGTAATGTCGTTTGAAATCCGTAACTTTAAGGCTTGTAATTCACCCGAATCATGGCAAATGTCCTGTTGATCCTTTTTTTTCTTCTGGCTCCAGCAGCCGTGCTGTGGCTCTGTCGCCGTTATAGCTGGATAGGCAAGATCGGTCCGGTGCTCATGCTCTACATCATCGGCATCGTTGTCGGCAACATCGGCCTGATTCCAGGGTTGTCGCTTCCTTCCGGTACGGCCCGGATCCAGGATCTGCTGAGCAGCGCGATGGTGCCGGTCGCCATTCCTCTGATGCTGTTCGGATGTACCTTCTCCCGCAGTGAGACCAGAAGCCAGCTGCTGGCGCTGCTGACAGGCATTGTCGCCGTGGTGGCGGCCGTCATCTGCGGATATCTCGCATTTGGTCCGATGATCGATGCAGGAGCGTCCGCGAATGATTCGGCGGCCAACGTCGGCGGTCTTCTCACTGCTGTCTATACCGGGGGAACCATCAATCTGGCATCGCTGAAGACCATGCTCGGGGTGTCAGAAGAGACTTATCTGCTGCTCAACGGCTATGACATGGTCATCAGCTTCCTCTTCCTGACCTTCCTCCTTGCGGCCGGAATCAAGCTTTTCCGCCTCTTCCTGCCGAATGAGACGTCCCACGACGAAGACGTCGCGACCGAAGGGGAGAAGAATCCATATTCCGGACTTTTCACGAAGGCGGGTTCCGTCACTCTCGGCAAACTCCTGCTGGTGACGGCATTGATCTGCGGTCTGTCATACCTCGTTACGCTCCTTCTGCCGAAGATCCCGTTCATGACGGTGTTCATACTGTCCCTGACCACGCTCAGCATTGCGGCTTCTTTCGTCAAGCCTGTACGCGCGCTAAAGTACAGCTATGACGTGGGTATGTACTGCATCTACGTGTTCTGCATCGTGGTCGCGTCGATGGCCGATCTCAAGAACCTCAGCCTGTCGAGCGGCGCATGGATGCTGGCTTATCTGACCCTTGTCATATTCGGCTCCCTGCTGTTGCAGGTTTTTTTCGCCAAGGTATTCCGCATCGATTCCGATACCATGGTCATCAGCTCGGTGGCGTTCATCTGCTCTCCGCCGTTCGTGCCCATGATCGCTGCTGCGATGCGCAACCGCAAGGTGCTCGTCTCTGGCCTTTCCATCGGAATAGTAGGGTATGCGATAGGAAATTATCTGGGCTTCGCGCTCAGCAGATTACTTGAACTTTTGTAGAACAATCAAAATATCAAACGCTTATGGCAGAGTATATGGAAGTCGTGAACCGCTGGCTTGACGGCGATTTCGATGCAGAAACAAAAGATGAGATCAGGTCATTGATGGAGTCGGACCCGGCTGCTCTCGAGGATGCATTCTACAAGAACCTCGAGTTCGGTACCGGTGGCCTCAGGGGCATCATGGGTGTTGGTACCAACAGGATGAACAAATATACGGTCGGAATGGCCACGCAGGGACTTGCCAACTATATCCTCAAGCATTCTTCGAGCAATGAGGACATCAAGGTCTGTGTGTCGTACGACAGCAGGAACAACAGCAAGCTTTTTGCCAAGATAACGGCCGAGGTGCTCAGCGCCAACGGCATCCACGTGTATATCTTCGAGAATATACGGCCTACGCCTGAGATGAGCTATGCCGTGCGCCTCAAGGGCGCGGTCGCAGGCGTGATGATCACCGCCTCCCACAATCCGAAGGAGTACAACGGCTACAAGGTATCATGGTCCGATGGCGGTCAGGTGACATCTCCTGTCGACAAGGAGATCGTGGAGGAGGTCGCCAAGATCAAGGATCCTTCACAGGTCAGGTTCAGCGCTGATTTCGGCTGCGGTTCCATCGACCTTATGGGCAAGGATGTGGACGAGAAGTACCTCACCGACCTTCTGTCCCTGTCGCTCAGCCCTGACGCATGCAGGATACACAACAACATCAAGATAGTCTATACGCCTCTCCATGGCTGTGGAGTGCGCCTGGTGCCTGAAATCCTCGCGAGAAAGGGCTTCAAGAACATAATCCATGTGCCGGACCAGGATATCAGCGACGGTGATTTCCCGACTGTCGTCTCTCCGAATCCGGAGGAGCCGGCTGCTCTCAAGATGGCCTTGGAAGCGGCCGAGAAGAACAGGGCCGACCTTGTCATCGGCACCGACCCTGACGCGGACAGGATGGGCATCGCCGTGCGCGACGACAGCGGCAAGCTTGTGCTTCTCAACGGTAACCAGACCGCTTCCATCCTCACATACTATATCCTCACCAGGTGGAAAGAACTCGGCAAGCTGGGTGAAGGCAAGTACGTCGTCAAGACCATCGTGACGACGGAGCTCATCACCGACATCTGCAAGAGCTTCGGCGTGCCAGTGTACAATGTGCTGACCGGCTTCAAGTACATTGCGGAAGTGGTCAAGCGCAACGAAAAGACGGGAGAGTTCATCTGCGGCGGCGAAGAGAGCTACGGTTTCAACGTCGGCCAGTTCGTCAGGGACAAGGATGCGCAGGTTTCCTGTATGATGATAGCCGAGTGTGCCGCATGGGCTGCAGGGCAGGGGATGACACTTTACCAGCTGCTCCAGTATATCTACCGCAAATATGGATATCGCAAGGAAGGACTCGTTTCTGTGGTCCGCAAGGGTATCAGCGGCGCCCAGGAGATTGCTGACATGATGACCGGATTCCGCAACGATCCGCCGAAGGAACTCTGCGGCTCGCCTGTGGTCAAGGTCGTGGATTATCTCGAGCCGGAGAAGACCGGGCAGCCGAAATCCAACGTCCTCCAGTTCTTCGACGAGGCGGGGGATGTCGTTTCTGTGCGTCCTTCCGGAACGGAGCCGAAGATCAAGTTCTACTTCGGTGCCAAGGGTGCTGACGCTGACTCCAAGATCGAGTTGCTCAAGGAGCAGTTCTCATAGTGACGGCAGTACTCTCTGATGCCGCATCCGCTGCATTTCGGCTTGATGGCCGTGCAGGTGTAGCGTCCGTGGAGTATGAGCCAGTGGTGGGCGACAGGTCTCAGCTCGTCCGGAAAATGCCTCTCAAGGTCCTTTTCGACTGCGAGAGGCGTTTTGCCGTTACTCAGGCCTATCCTGTGCGATACTCTGAACACATGCGTGTCCACTGCGATCACCGGTTCGTCATAGATCACTGATGCAATGACGTTGGCGGTCTTCCGGCCGACTCCTGGCATTGTCATGAGCTGGTCGATGTCGGAAGGCACTTCGCCTCCGAAGTCGCCGACCAGTTTCTGCGCCATTCCGATGAGGTGCGCGGCTTTGTTGTTAGGATAGGATATGGATCTGATGAGGTCGAACACTTCGTCCTTTGTCGCCTTTGAAAGCGATTCCGGGTCCGGGAATGCCTTGAACAACGCCGGAGTGACCATGTTCACCCTCTTGTCCGTGCACTGTGCGGACAGTATCACCGCAACCAGAAGCTCGAACGGGCTGGAGTAGTCGAGTTCGCTCTTTGCGGCCGGCATTGCTGCTTGGAAGTATTCTGTGACCGCCTTGAATCTTTCGGCTCTTCTCATATCGTCGCGCTGAGCTCGATGTTGTCCTCGGGCTCTTTTTCCGTACATCTCTCGCCCTTGCAGACGAAGATCCGGCCCGGGTATTTCTCGAAGATGCTCCTGTTGTGCGTGACCATCACCACCGCCGTCCCGTTTTCCTTGTTGATCCTGGACAGGAGCTGCATGATGCCGTCCGCGGTCTCGTTGTCAAGGTTGCCTGTCGGCTCGTCGGCGATGATGAGCTCGGGCTCGTTCAGCAGTGCCCTCGCGATCGCGATCCTCTGCTGCTCGCCTCCGGACAGTTGGTGAGGCATCTTGTGCGCCTTGGTCTCCATGCCCACCGCCTTGAGAACCTCGAGGATGCGCCTGTCGGCCTTGACCGGGTCTTTCCAGCCTGTGGCCTTGAGCACGAACGAGAGGTTGTCCTCGACACTTCTGTCCATCAGCAGCTGGAAGTCCTGGAACACCACTCCGAACTTCCTTCTCAGGAACGGTATGTCTTTTGCCTTTATGCCCTTGAGGTCATATCCGCATACGGACCCCTCGCCCTTGTGAAAGCTGTTTTCGGCGATTATCGTGCGGATTATGGACGTCTTGCCGGTGCCGACCTTGCCCACGATATAGACGAAATCTCCTTTCTTGACTTCCATGTCGAGGTCGAAGATCACGGTCTCTTCTCCGTTGAGGATGTCTGCCGATCTGAATGAAATGAGTGAGTCGCTCATGGTGAACTGTGGTATTGTGTCTGGTGATGTGCAAATATAACCAAGAAACTTGAAAAATAGGCTTTTTGATATTGATATTCAGCGCTTGATTTGTTATATTTGTTAAATTTTTACGATGAAACTCAAACTTATGGATATGAAGAGAAAATCATTGGCTGCAGTCCTTCTGGCGCTGGTTGTTTCTAGTGCTCAGATGCCTGCCGCGCCCGTGTTCAGGTCTGCGGAATACAAGGATGCCGTACGCCTGTACGAAAAGGGGATGTATGATCGGGCGAGAGCTGTATTCGATGCTCTTTCAGAGAAGGAGGACGATCCGATGTGTGCCGGATACGCGCTGCTTTGCGCTACCAGGTTGAAGGCTGCCGGATATGAGGACAGGATGGAGGAGTACTTCAAGCAATATGGACTTACTCCGCTTGCAAACGAGCTCAACTGGCAGTATGCCACCAACTTGTTCGACGAGCAGAGGTATGTGGACGCCATGACCCGTTTCGACAAGGTCAACCTTGCCTCGTTCCCGAAATCGCAGAAGACCGAGCTGCTTTTCAAGCGCGCATATTGCGATTATGCGCTTGGAGATTATGAGTCAGCGAAGGATCGTTTCGAGACCGTGGCCGGACACAAGACGTCCGAGTATGCTGCTCCTGCGCAGTACGCACTGGGCTATATGGCGTATGCCGATTATGATTTCCATGCGGCCATGCCGTATTTCGAGAAGGCCTCGGAGGATCCTAGATTCAAGCAGCAGGCTCTGTATTACATGCTTGAGTGCAAGTTTATGGACAAGGACTACTCCTATGTCGCAAGATATGGGGATGACATGTACGAAAGCGTGCCGGAAGAGCGCAAGGCCCATCTCGCGCGTATCCTTTCCGAGTCCTATCTCGTGATGGGCAACGCCGGCAAGGCCAAGAAGTACTACGAGGTCATCTCTGGCGACATGGCGACGCTCAACACTGCGGACGCGTTTTACGCAGGCTCGCTCCAATATACGCTCGGAGATTACAAGAAAGCCGTGGAGAACTTCACCCAGATGGGTGAGAGGAATGATTCCATCGGCCAGATAGCTTCTTATCAGCTGGGTTATTCTTATATCCAGCTCAGGAACAAGGTGGCGGCCATGGATGCTTTCAAGGAAGCGTCCGTGCTTGATTACGATGCCAAGATCAAGGAGGACGCGCTTTTCAACCACGCCAAGCTCGCGTTCGACCTCAACCATGATGCCGCTCCTTTCAAGGAGTATCTTTCTTCATACAAGGAAAGCGGGAAGAATGACCAGATCTACGACTATATCGCCGTAGCTTCGCTTTTCAACGGAGATTATGCCGGTGCCATCGAGGCTTATGACAACATAGAGTCGCTCACTCCGGCTATGAGGTCCAACTACATGAAGGCCAATTATCTGAGAGCGGAGCAGCTTATCGGCAACGGCTCCTACAGGGATGCCATCCCTTGCCTGAAAGCTGCGACTTTCTTTGCTTCGCGCCAGGACAACCTCAACAAGCTTTCCCGTTACTGGATGGCTGAATCCTATTACAAGACAGGTAATTACGCCGAGGCTCAGAACCTGTTCACTGATTTGTACAACCAGTCTGCCCTTGACAATAAGTCCGAGGGACGCGTCCTTACTTACAACCTAGGTTACAGCTTCTTCGATGAGGGGAATTACGGTGCGGCTGCTTCATGGTTCGACAAGTACATAGCATCTGGGGACAAGACCGTGCGTGAGGACGCCATGGTCCGTCGTGCTGACTGCGACTTCCTCCGCAAGGATTACAAGGCGGCTGTGGACAGCTATTCCGGAGTCACCAGGGAGTTCAAAGACCCTGACGACGTGTATCCGTATTATCAGTTGGGAAGGACTTATGGACTGCTCGACAAGAAGAAGGAGAAGATCTCTGCCTTGTCGAAGGTCCTCGGCGCGACACCTGACGTGCCGTTCTATGCCGAAGCTCTGTATGAGCTTGGACGTACCTATGTGGCTGAAGACAATGAAAAGAGTGCCGTGAAGGCTTTCGAGACTCTGATCAGGCAGTCGAGTGACAGCATCTATCTGGCCAAGTCCCTCATCGAACTCGGCATGATCGAGAGGAACAAGTCCGCGTATGACAAGGCTCTAGGCTATTACAAGACGGTGGCGGAGAAGTTCAAGGGAAGCGAGAGCGCCGAGGTCGCAATGCTTGCCATCGAATCCATCTATCAGTCCCAGGGTGAGCCGGAAAAATACCTCGCTTACACTGAAGCTCTCGGCAAGCCGGCCAAGAGTGATGATGAGAAGGAGGCCATCTACTTCAATTCTGCTGAGCAGATCTTCATGACGGAAAATTATGAGAAGGCCCTCGTGGCTCTTG
The DNA here is from genome assembly GCA_045627265.1 of Candidatus Cryptobacteroides sp. Taxonomy (GTDB): domain Bacteria; phylum Bacteroidota; class Bacteroidia; order Bacteroidales; family UBA932; genus Cryptobacteroides. The sequence goes on along the minus strand of JAZQNI010000059.1, from coordinate 12,388 downwards.
ACAAATATCTGGATGCATATCCGGATGGCAGCCGTCTCGTGCAGGCAATGTATTACAAGGCGGAGTGCTTCAGGGCTCTCGGCAGCAAGGAAAAGGCATGCGACTGCTATGCGGCCGTGATCGATTCTCCTGCGGCGGCTCAGTTCAAGGAGCTCGCGCTTCTCAGATTCTCCGACCTCTCTTACGGTATGGAGCATTACAAGGAGGCTTATGGAGCATATGGGCAGCTTATGGATGTCGCCCAGATACCCGAGAGCCGTATTGCCGCGAGGACTGGTTTGATGCGTTCTGCATTCAAGGCCCGCGACTACGCCGGAGCGTTGGATGCTGCAGGGACTTTGTCGGCTGATCCTTCGATGTCTTCCGACCTCAGACGCGAGGCTGAATATGTCTCCGCCAAGTCTCTGCTAGCCATGAGCCGCAGGGATGAGGCTTTCGTGCTCCTGCGCAAGCTCGCGGGACAGCCGAAGACCGATGAGGGTGCTGAAGCATCATACATGCTTATCCAGGACACCTTCGACCAGGGACGCTTCGGTGATGTCGAACAGGCCGTGTACAAGTTTGCGGATGCGGCTCCTGACCAATCTTACTGGCTCGCCAAGAGCTTCATCGTGCTGGGTGACAGCTTCGTCGAGAATGAGAACCTGCGTCAGGCGAAGGCCACTTTCGAAAGCATATTGAACGGCTATGAACCGGCAAACGGCTCATCCGACGACGTCACCGAGAATGTACGCGTCAGGATGGAGAAGTTGAACGAAATCATGAACATGTAATCAGGGAGGGCATCAGATATGAGAAGATTTATTTTGATTTCAGCATCTCTTGCATTGCTCGCAGGCACGGATGCCTTCGCGCAGAAATTCAATCCGAGGGTGGAGGTGACCAACACATTCGAGGGCAAGGTCCTCGAAGCTCACAAACAGGACCTTCAGATGAATGTACCTGATTCTTTGACGAAGTTCCAGTACAACATCGATTACTCGGTGTTCGACAAGCCTTATCAGGGATCGTACGAGTTCCAACCGTACAAGATCGAGATGAAACCGGAGGCTGCACCTTCGGGCCAGAGGCATCTTTATGCCAACATCGGGGCTGGTTATACCTTCCATCCGGTGGGTGATGTCGTATTCTCCCCTTCGTTCAAGAAGATTCCGCTCAAGCTCAGTGTCTATGACACTTTCCGCGGTTTCCTGGGACATTACGGCATCCAGGAGAGCAATATCGGCAGCGCCTCTTCACTGGTTGTGTTCGAGAACCGTAACGACCATGTCTCCAACGGTTTCGTGTTCGACAACAAGGCCGGTGTGGATGCCCGCTACGAGTTCGCCAATCTCGCCCTCGAGGCGGATATGGGGTATCGCTTCCTTTCTGCCAACGATACCTTGAACATGCACAACCTGCACATGGCCGAGTGCATGGTCAGGCTCCTTCCTCTTGATCCGACCAGGGCCGATTATTTCTATGGCGGCAAGCTATACGTCAACGCCGGCAAGGATGACATCCAGTCCCTTCTGATCAAGCGCCACAAGATGGGCGTCAACGATATGGGCGCGGACTTCACTGCAGGCAAGAACCTGACTCCGAGATCTGTCGTGCAGGCGGAAGCCGGTATCGAGACAGTGATCTACTCCGGCTATCGTGATGCCACTGCCACCAAGGTATGGATCGCACCGAGATACATACACGAGTGGGACAGGGGATATGCAAAGCTCGGCGTGAAGATATCATACCTTAAAGGCTCCGATACGTCTGCTGAAAAACCGACTCCGGACTGCTTCCAGCACAAGTCGAACATCATCTATCCGGATATCTATGTGAACCATTTCCTCGTGAAGGACTATCTTTCCGTGTATGCTTCAGCGACAGGAGGAGACAGCCTCAACGATTTCGCCAGCGTACTGAGAGAGAATCCTTTCATCGATCCTACCAAGGTGATCCCGTATATGGATTCTTCGTCCGAGACCGTTAATGCGAAGGCTGGATTCAAAGGGACCATAGCCGGAAGGCTCAGCTATGATATCGGTGGAGGATATTCCATCCTCTCCAACGCGAGGTGTGATGCTTTCGGCGTTTATTACAACCAGAATGCCCATTCATATTACTACGCTCCATACTACAATTTCTGCGACTACGACATCTGGCATGTCGGCATGTCCCTGCTCTGGAAGTCTCCGAGAGTGGATGTCGACGGTCATCTGCGCTATCAGAAGACCGATCTCATGGATAATTACTACTATGCCGTTGCTCCGGCCGAGGTTGTATGGGGCATCGATGCGACATACAACTGGAACCGCAGGATTTTCGCTGGTCTGGTCATCAATGCGGAATCCTCACGTGAGGGCTTCTTCCATGTCGAGGGAATTGACTTCCGCAGGGTTTCGCTCCCAGCTTTCGTCGATCTCGGCATCAAGGGCAGCTATAAGTTCAATGACCGGTGGACAGCGTGGCTGAAGGCCGGAAACCTGCTTGGACATGCTGTACGTACATATTTCATGCATCCGGAAGCAGGACAGTATGTGACGGTGGGAGCCAGTTTCAATATTTGAAAAAAAATTGTAAATTTGTTCGTTTATAAGCTATAACAAAATGATCGGAAACGAAGAGATGAAAAAGGCGGAAGAACAGTATTCCGCGAACAGTATCCAGGTTCTGGAAGGACTTGAGGCAGTGAGGAAGAGACCTTCGATGTATATCGGAGATATCTCGGAGAGGGGACTCCATCATCTGGTCTATGAAGTTGTCGACAACTGTATCGATGAGGCCATGGCCGGATACTGCGATACCGTTGATGTCCGTATACTCGAAGATAATTCAATACGTGTGCAGGATAACGGCCGAGGCATCCCTACCGGAATGCACGAGAAGGAGCATCGCTCCGCTCTCGAGGTCGTTCTCACCGTGCTTCATGCCGGCGGTAAGTTCAGCAAGGACAGCTACAAGGTCTCCGGAGGTCTTCATGGAGTCGGTGTTTCCTGCGTGAATGCGCTTTCCGACCACCTTACGGCAGAAGTTCATCGTGAGGGCAAGGTTTTCGTGCAGCATTACTCCAAAGGCAAGCCGCTCGGACCAGTCGAGGTCACAGGAGAATGCTCTGATACCGGAACCATCATTACCTTCCATCCGGATGCCACAATCTTCACCCAGACCATCGTCTACAAGTATGAGACCCTGGCCAACAGGCTGCGCGAGCTCTCGTTCCTCAACAAGGGCATACGTATCTGCCTGACCGACCTCAGGGAGATGGTGGATGAGTTCGTAGTTGATGAAAACGGCAACAACAAGGCCACAGGCAAACAGGTCTACAAGAGTGATGTGTTCTATTCCGAGGCCGGCCTTTCCGAGTTCATCACATATCTGGATGCCGATGCTGACCATATGATTCCAGACCCGATCTGCGTCAATTCGGACAAGATCATCCCTATCGACATCGCGCTTCAGTACAACAACGGATACAACGAGAAGATCTACTCATACGTCAACAATATCAACACCATCGAGGGCGGAACGCATCTGCAGGGCTTCAAGATGGGCCTTACCCGTTCGTTGAAGAACTATGCGGACAAGAACAAGCTGATGGAGAAGTACAAGGGCGATGACCTGAAGCAGAGCGACTTCCTCGAGGGCTTGACTGCTGTCGTATCCGTCAAGGTGGCTGAACCTCAGTTCGAGGGCCAGACAAAGACCAAGCTCGGCAATACAGAGGTCACCTCTGCAGTCTCCCAGGCTACGGCTGTGGCTATGGACAACTTCCTTGAGGAGCACCCTAAGGAGGGCAAGCTCATCATCGAGAAGATCGTTCTTGCCGCCACCGCACGAAACGCCGCGCGCAAGGCGCGTGAGATGGTGCAGCGCAAGACCGTCATGTCCGGCGCCGGAATGCCGGGCAAACTTGCCGATTGCTCCGAGAGAGATCCGGAGAGGTGTGAACTCTTCCTCGTCGAGGGAGATTCCGCAGGTGGAACGGCCAAGCAGGGCCGTGACCGCCGCACCCAGGCCATCCTTCCTTTGAGAGGAAAGATCCTCAACGTCGAGAAGGCGGCCGGCGACAGGGCATTCGACTCTGAGGAGATCCGCAACATCTATACAGCCCTCGGCGTCACCGTTGCCAAGGAAGACGAGACCGGCGAAAAGCATATGGACCTCAGCAAACTCCGTTATCATAAGGTGGTGATCATGACCGATGCCGATGTCGATGGCTCACATATCGCATGCCTTATCCTCACATTCTTCTTCAGATACATGTACGACCTCATCAAGAACGGATACGTATATCTCGCCACACCTCCTCTCTACCTTGTCAAGAAGGGCAAGGAAGAGGTCTATTGCTGGACTGAAGAGCAGCGCGACGAAGCAGCCCTGAGGCTTGGAAGGGGCACGGACAAGGGATACACAGTACAGCGTTACAAAGGTCTTGGTGAAATGTCTGACGAGCAGCTCTGGGATACGACCATGAATCCGGAGAAGAGACGTCTGCGCCAGATCACAATCGACAACGCAGCCCAGGCCGAGCGTACATTCTCGATGCTTATGGGCGACGACGTTCCTCCTCGCCGCCAGTTCATCGAGGAGAACGCCCATTACGCGAACATCGATGCTTAAGATGAAATAAAATACTAACACCTGAACAGTAATAATCATGTTGGACATTTTTGACAGAATCACCCGCGCCAGCTGCGGCCCTACCGGCCAGTATTTTGAACAAGGTTTCGGCTATTACATGTACCCTCGTCTCGAAGGCGAACTGGGACCTCATATGACATTCAACGGCATTCCGGTTCTCAACTGGAGCCTCAACAACTACCTCGGACTCGCCAACCATCCTGAGGTCCGCAAGGCGGATGCACAGGCAGCTGCAGACTGGGGCCTCGCATACCCGATGGGCGCCAGGATGATGTCTGGACATACCAGATATCATGAGGCCCTCGAAAGGAAATTCGCTGAATTCGAGAAGAAGGAGGACGCTTTCCTCTTCAACTTCGGTTATCAGGGAATCGTCTCCACAATCGACGCGCTCCTCGCAAGACACGATGTCGTGGTCTATGACGCCGAGTGCCATGCATGCCTTCTGGACGGTATCCGCCTCCACATAGGCAGCAAATACAAGTATCGTCACAACAACATCGCTGATTGCGAGAAGGTTCTTGCTCGCGCATGCGCTGAGGCTGAAGAAAACGGCGGCGGCGTACTTCTCATCACCGAAGGCGTTTACGGCATGACCGGTGCGCTCGGCAAACTCGATGAGATCGTCGCCCTGAAGCAGAAATACAGCTTCCGCATCCTCATCGACGATGCTCACGGCTTCGGCCTCCTCGGCGAGCACGGCCGCGGTACATCCGAGCATTTCGGCGTGATGGACGGCATAGACCTCTATATCGGCGCATTCGCCAAGTCGATGGCATCCATCGGCGGTTTCGTGGCTGGCCCGCACAGCATCATCAACTATCTCAGGGCCAACATGCGCTCCCAGATGTATGCAAAGTCGCTTCCTATGCCGCTCGTGATCGGTAATATCAAGCGTATGGAGATCATCGACAGCCCTGAAGGCGACGAACTCCGCAAGAAATGCTGGGCTATCACCCACGCTATCCAGAACGGCTTCAAGGAGCAGGGATTCGACATCGGCGAGGCTCAGGCATGTGTGACTCCGGTACATATCAAGGGTGGAGTCGCCCAGGCTACCAAGATGGCCAAGGACCTTCGTGAGAACTACAAGATCTTCTGCTCTATGGTGATCTATCCGGTCATCCCGAAGGGCATGATAATCTTCAGGATCGTATCTACGGCCGCCCATACCATGGAGGACGTGAATTATACTCTCAATGCCTTCAAGGAGATCAAGGCGAAACTTGATGCCGGCCTTTATGACGGCGATGATATCGCCGCAATGACGGTCGAATAGCGATAAGCTTATGAATACGACATACTTCCAGAATAAGGTGGTGATCGTGACAGGGGCCAGCTCGGGTATCGGGTTGGCTTCTGCCAAATTATTCGGCAGCCTTGGCGCCAAGGTCGTGATGGCTGCAAGGTCACTTGAAAAACTCGAAGCCCTGGCACCTGAAGTCTGCCGGAATGCCGCTGACGTGCTCTGTGTCAAGGCGGATGTGTCCGTCGAGGAAGACTGCCGTGCCATGGTCGAACGTACCGTGGAAAGGTTCGGCAGGATCGATATCCTGGTCAACAATGCCGGCCTTTCGATGCGTGCCATGTTCAAGGATCTGGACCTCAAGGTGATACATTCACTGATGGACGTCAATTTCTGGGGCACGGTCAACTGCACCAAGTACGCCCTGCCGTACCTGCTCGAGACCAAGGGCTCCGTTGTGGGAGTCATATCGATCGCTGGATATTCCGCACTCCCGGCCAGGACCGGCTATTCGTCATCGAAATACGCCATCAGGGGCTTCCTTGACACCATACGAATCGAGCACCTCAAAGATGGGTTGAACGTCCTCGTGTTTGCTCCGGGCTATACTTCATCCAACGTGCGCAATGCGGCTCTTACAAGCGACGGCTCCCCGCAAGGCGAGACCCCGCTCGATGAAGGCAAGCTGATGAGTGCCGAGGCAGTGGCGGAGAAGATGGCCAAAGCGTTGCAGAAACGCAAGTCCGAGGTCATCCTGACCGGTCTTGGAAAAGCGACGGTGATCGCACATCGCCTGTTCCCGAGATTGACGGACAAACTGACATACAAATTCATCGCAAGGGAAGCGAACAGTCCTTTCAAATAGTCTGATATGAAGATCCACCAGTTGCCGAAAGACGTCCATTCGTACTTTCCATTCATCTGCTACCTCATCCTTCTCGTGGCGCTGATGCCGACCGCAGAGAAGTTTGAATATGAGTACCGCAAGGGCACTCCATGGAAATATGACACTCTCGTCGCGGAGTTCGATTTCCCGGTGTACAAGACCGAGGCGCAGATGGAGAAGGAGATATTGAACGCCCGGCAGCAGGTAATCCCGTATTTCAACTATTCCGAAGACATAGCCGAGAAGAACATCTCGGCGGCTGAGAAGGCATCGTACGGTGGAGGGGATGGTGTCCGGTATGCGGTTGTTTCAAGCCTGAGGAAACTGTATGCACAGGGAATAATGCCTGATGATGTCTCGGCACTGGAGAAGAAGATGACCCTGTCCGAGGACCTTATCTACATCCAGAAAGGGAAGAGAGCCACCAAATATCCTCTGACAGAAGTCTATACCCTTTCAGATGCCAGAGAAAAGCTCCAGAAGGACTTGTCGAAGGATTTCCCGGGGATTTCCGCCGATTCTCTGCTCAAGAGCACCGGCACCTATGACAGACTCGAGCCGAACCTCATTTATGACAGACAGTCCACAACCCTTGCCCACGACGATGCCAGCCTGACGATTTCGCCGACCGAGGGCTTTGTGAACGCCGGCTCGATCATCATCACCGAGGGTGAGATAGTCACGACGGAGATCGCCCAGCTTCTGGATTCATACAAGAAAGAATATGAATCGAATGTGGGCAGCGATTCTCCATCCATCGTCGGCTGGCTCTTGAATCTGCTCCTTGCGCTGATCCTCACCTCGCTTCTTTTCTTTGTGATCTTCTTCACCGATCCATCTGTCTTCTCGAGACAGAAAGACCTGATATTTCTGGTGTTCGTGGCGGCCCTGGCCGTTCTTCCCGTACTCATCCTGCTGGATTTCGACGTGGTCGGCCACATCTATCTCATACCTTTCACGGTATTCGCGCTGTATCTTCAGACTTTCTATCCGAACAAGGTGATTGTACCGATCTACATGGTCTCGTTGATCCCGGCGGCCGTGCTGCTGCCTCAGGGCGCACCTCTGTTCGTTATGTATACGCTGGCCGGACTGGTGGCCATAAAACTTTTCGATATCTTCAACAGCGGGTGGAAGCAGTTCATTACCGCATTCGCCATCTTCCTGACGCTTGCTCTGTGCTACGGCGTGTTCCGCAGACTCGGGATGCTTTCCGGAATGCCTTTGAGGAACTTGATGAACCTCTTCATGGGTTCACTCCTGTCGATTGCGGCCTATCAGCTGATATTCCTGTTCGAGAAGTTGTTCTCCCTCGTATCCGTGTCCAAGCTCGATGGTCTCGCCGACACCAATGCTCCGCTCCTCAGGGAACTGGAAATCAAGGCCCCTGGCACATTCCAGCATTCACTGCAGGTGAAGAGTATGGCTGACACCGTGGCCCGTGCAATCGGAGCGAACGAGCACCTCGTGCGCGCAGCCGCGATGTACCACGATATCGGCAAGATGGTCAATCCGCAGTGTTTCATCGAGAACGAGGCTCTGGTGGCAGGGGAGAAGACCGGCCGGTATCACACCGGCCTCTCATCGGAGCAGAGTGCGCATGATATCATCAGACATGTCCCGGACGGTCTGGAGATCGCCCGCCGCGCCGGCCTCCCTGAGCAGATAATCGGATTCATCGTCTCCCATCACGGTACCAGCTGCACCAGATATTTCTACAACAAGTACATCAACGAAGGTGGTGATGCTTCCGAGGCTGCCAAGTTTACTTATCGTGGTCTGAAGCCTGTGACCAAGGAACAGGTCATACTTATGCTCTGTGACAGCATCGAAGCGGCCTCGCGGACGCTCCAGGATCATTCAGCTGAGAGTTTCTCCAGATTTGTGGAGGATATGGTCGCTTCAAAGATCCGTGAAGGACAGCTCTCGGACGCAGAAATCTCGATCAAGGAGTTGAACACTGTAAAGGAAGTGCTCAAGGGCTATCTGTCCCAGCTCTATCACGAAAGAGTGAATTATCCAAAACGAACAAACAACTGACTGTTATGACAGAATTCGAAAAATATGCAAGCAAGGGCAGGGGAATCAGCCCTATGACCCTTCATCGTTATGCTTCCGTGACGGATGCCTATATCAATCCGTCAGTGATCGAGGAAAGACATCTCAACATGACCTCCATCGATGTGTTCAGCCGTCTTATGATGGACCGTATCATATTCCTCGGGGTGCCGATCGACGACGATGTGGCCAATATCATACAGGCCCAGCTTCTTTTTCTTGAATCTCGGGAGGACAAGGCCGATGTGTCTCTGTACATCAATACTCCCGGAGGCCAGGTCTCGAGCGGTCTTGCCATCTACGACACGATGCAGCTGATCAGCCCGGACGTCGCCACGATCTGCACGGGAATGGCTGCTTCGATGGGCTCGGTGCTCCTCTGCGCCGGCACCAAGGGCAAACGTTTCGCCCTGCCTCATTCGAGAGTCCTCATCCATCAGCCTCTGGGCGGCGCCCAGGGACAGGCATCGGACATCATCATCGCGGCCAAAGAGATCGAAAAACTGCGCACAGAGCTCTGCAACATCATTTCGACGCATTCCGGCCAGCCTTTTGAAAAGGTTTTCGCCGATGCGGACAGGGATTTCTGGATGACATCAGAGGAAGCGAAGGACTATGGAATGATCGACGAAATACTAACCAGACGCAACTATGACAAATAAACAGAACAGACCGGATTTTCCGAAACCGAAAGAGATCAAGGAGTTCCTCGATCAGTATGTCATCGGCCAGGATGATGCCAAGAAGCTGCTTTCCGTTGCGGTTTACAATCATTATAAAAGGATTTTTCACAACATACTCACCCCGGGGGACAGCGATGTCGAGCTCGAGAAGTCCAATATCCTGCTGGTCGGACCGACCGGTACGGGCAAGACACTTCTCGCCAAGACCATCGCGAAGATGCTTTATGTACCTTTCACGATAGTTGACGCCACAGTGCTTACCGAGGCGGGCTATGTCGGCGAAGATGTGGAGAGCATCCTGTCCAGACTGCTTCAGGAGGCCGATTATGATCCTCAGCAGGCTGAGCTCGGAATCGTGTTCATCGATGAGATCGACAAGATTGCCAGAAAGAGTGACAATCCTTCGATCACCCGCGATGTCTCCGGCGAAGGTGTGCAGCAGGCCATGCTGAAGCTCCTCGAGGGAAATGTTGTCAATGTCCCTCCTCAGGGCGGCAGGAAACATCCTGAGCAGGAATTCGTGCATATCAATACAGAAAACATTCTCTTCATATGCGGAGGTGCCTTCGAAGGCATCGAGAGGCATATTGCGGAGAGGATCAATACGCAGGTCATCGGTTTCGGCACATCGACAAGGCAGAAGGTCGACAAGGAGAATCTGATCAGATATGTCGAGCCGCAGGACCTCAGGTCATACGGACTCATCCCCGAGATCATCGGCCGGCTTCCTGTGGTGACCCATCTGGAGCCTCTTGACCGTGAGTCTCTCAAGCGCATACTGACCCAACCGAAAAACGCTATCCTGAAGCAGTATGAGAAACTTTTTGAACTTGATGGCAAGAAATTGGTCATCGATGCCGAGGTGCTCGACCTGATTGTCGATACGGCCATCAAGAACAAGCTCGGAGCCCGCGGTTTGAGGACCATCTGCGAGAAGATCATGTCGGATGCCATGTATGAAGCTCCATCCATGAGGGCCAAGACCTTCAAGCTGACTCTGGAGTACGCCAAATCCAAACTTCAGTAAAAACATTTTTGGTGGAATACTTGATAATTATGCACGGATGCAGTATATTTGCATCCGTGTTTGAATAAATATTCGGTATGAAAGTAGACAGATTAGCGGTCATAAAGAAAATCATAAATGACAAGGTGATCCGCAATCAAGAAGAATTGCAGGCGGAGTTGAAGGCTTGCGGAAGTGATGTGACACAGGCTACGCTCTCCAGGGATCTGCGTGAGCTGGGGATATTGAAGGTGCATGACAGTGTGCTCGGGTACTGTTACAGGCTTCCAGATTCAGGCAAGACCCAGCAGATAATTTCCCGTAATTCGAAATTCACGGTCGAGACCATCAAGAGCGTGGAATTCTCCGGGATGAACGCTGTCATCAAGACCTATCCAGGTTTCGCCGCGGCAGTTGCGTCGGTAATCGACGAAAACGTGAGCGTAGGTATCATGGGCACCTTGGCAGGAGATGACACTGTCCTGCTCATCCTTCGCGAGAACGCGGACCGGAATTATGTCATGGCCGCCATATCACGGTTCATTCCTGGATTCGAAAGCAAGTTGAAATAGTTAGTTATAAATAATCATGGAAGAGTTTGTTGTTGAAATTGCAGGTGAAGAACACCTGCATTACGTGGATGAAATCCTCAAGACCATCGAGGACGCCACAAAAGTGAGAGGCACCGGCATCGCCAAACGCAAACCGGAATATGTCAAGGCAAAGATGCTCGAAGGAAAGGCCATAATCGCCCTTCATGGAGACGACTTTGCCGGTTTCTGCTATATCGAGTCCTGGGACCACGAGGAGTTCGTCGCCAATTCAGGATTGATCGTCAAGCCTGAATACCGCGGCAAGGGACTTGCCAAGGCTATCAAGCACAAGGCTTTCGAACTCTCCCGCAAGCGTTTCCCGAACGCCAAGATCTTCGGCCTCACCACAGGTGCCGCTGTCATGAAGATCAACACCGAGCTCGGCTATGTGCCGGTAACGTTCGCTGACCTTACGACCGACCCGGTTTTCTGGAAGGGCTGCGAAAGCTGTATCAACTACGATGTCCTCACAAGGAATAATTTCACAAGATGTCTCTGCACCGGTATGCTTTATAAACCTCAACCTAAGAAAGTTGTCGTCGCTTACAGCGGCGGACTCGACACCTCGTTCACAATAATGTACCTTACCAAGGAGCTCGGCTATGAGGTCTATGCGGCCTGCGCCGATACTGGCGGTTTCTCCGCCGAACAGCTCAAGACCAACGAGGAAAACGCGTACAAGCTCGGCGCCAAGAAGTACGTCACGCTCGACGTAACGAAGGAATACTATGCCAAGAGCATCAAGTACATGGTGTACGGCAACGTGCTCAGGAACGGTACGTATCCTATCTCAGTGTCCTCAGAGCGTATATTCCAGGCAATGGCCATAGCCCGCTACGCCAAGGAGGTCGGCGCTGACGCCATCGCACACGGATCAACCGGAGCCGGCAACGACCAGGTGCGCTTCGACATGACATTCCAGGTCATGGCCCCTGGAGTAGAGATCATCACCCTGACCAGGGATATGGCTCTCACGCGCCAGTTCGAGACCGACTACCTCAACCAGCACGGTTTCCCTGCAGATTTCAAGAAGCTTAAATACAGCTACAATGTCGGCCTCTGGGGCACATCCATCTGCGGTGGAGAGATTCTCGACAGCAAGCAGGGCCTTCCTGAGACCGCCTACCTCAAGCAGGTCGAGAAAGAAGGATCAGAGGTCGTCGCACTCGAATTCCGTCATGGAGAGCTCGTCGGAGTGAATGGCGAGCATTTCGAAAACGGTGTCCAGGCCATCCAAAAGCTCGAGACAATCGCCGCACCTTATGGAATCGGCCGTGACATGCATGTCGGCGACAC